>NZ_AJVB01000016.1:0-26219 GCF_000278445.1 Rhodococcus sp. R1101 | reverse complement strand
GTGGACATGATCAACCGGGAGGGGCTGACGGTGCATCCGGTGCAGACCGCATCGGCCAACGGTTCCTACATCCACGACCGTCGGGAAGGCGAACGCAAGGAGATCGTGGAGATCGCCCCGCCGGCGCTCACCCGGCACGAGACCGACGACCTGTTCAGCGCGTCTCTGGCATCGGCAATGTGTGCGAAGGTCGCGATGCTGGGTGGGCCGCACTGCGACGAAGCCGTGCCCACGGAGGTGTACGAACGGCTGTGTGCCGACCTGGGAGCGCTGGGCATACCGGTCGTGGCCGACCTGTCCGGCCCCACCCTCGGTGCTGCCCTCGAAGGCGGGGTGACCGTGCTGAAGGTGAGCCACGAGGATCTCATCGAGGACGGTCGTGCCGAGTCCGACGACCTCGACGATCTCATCGAGGCCATGCACCGTCTCCACGACGACGGTGCCGCCTCGGTGGTGGTCTCCCGGGCCGGCGACCCGGCGATCGCATTCGACGACGGGAACCTCTGGGAGGTGGAGGCCCCCTCGGTGCAGACGGTGGATCATCACGGCGCCGGCGATTCGATGACCGCAGGTATCGCGTCGGCCTATGCCGCGGGCGCGACGTTCGAGGACGCGTTGCGTCTCGGCGCCGCTGCGGGCGCGGTCAACGTCACGCGTCGCGGTCTGGCCACGGGGCATCGTTCCGCGGTCGAGAAGATGGCCGAGAAAGTACAGGTCCGGAAGTTGAAGGGGAAGCGTTCATGAGAGCACTGATCGTCAACGACGACGGCATCGACAGCCCCGGTCTCGCACTGCTCGCCCGCATCGCCGTCGAAGCGGGATTCGACGTGCAGGTGGCGGCGCCCCATGTCGAGCGCAGCGGTGCGAGTGCATCGTTGACCGCTCTCCAGGACGAAGGAAAACTCCTGTTGAGCCACCGCCCCCTCGACGGTCTTCCCGACGTGGAATCCTATGCGGTGGAAGCTTCTCCGGCTCTGATCACCTTCCTCGCCTCGTACGGCGCGTTCGGGACCGCGCCGGACATCGTGTTGTCCGGGATCAACCTGGGCCCCAACACCGGTCACGCCATCCTGCACTCGGGCACCGTGGGCGCGGCCCTCACCGCGGCGAGCCACGGAGCCCGGGCGGTCGCACTGTCCCTCAACGGCACCGCTCCGTCCCAGTGGGAGACGGCCGAACTGGTGGCACGTCGGGCTCTGGAATGGGCGATCGAGAACACCCGTCCTGGTGCGGTGCTGAACGTCAACATCCCGGACATCCCGGTCGGCGAACTCCGCGGACTGCGCAGTGCTCCGCTCGCCGAGTTCGGTGCCGTCCAGGCGGAGATCGGGGAGGTCGAGAACGACGGCGACATCTCACGTGCCGTGCCCGTCACCTTCCGGGCGGTCGAACTCGACGAATCCCACGACAGCGACGCCGTTCTCGTGTGTCGGGGGTGGGCGACCGCCACCGTGCTGACGATGCCCTTCGAGGTGGCGGACGCCGACCTCGGCGCTCTGGAGTTCGCCCACTCGGACAGTTCGCAGCAATAGGTCCGGATCGCTCGGTCACGGAGGCCGTAACCGAGCGATCCGGCCCGCGAAAGATGTCAGGCCACTGCGGAATTCGACACGAAACCGGAGATCGGCGTCACCACGGGCTTCTCCGCACGACCGGCCGATTCCGTCACCGACCGCACGAAGTCACCGGCCTCGGCGATCGCACGCCGGCTCTCGGGAAGACTGTCGGCGAAGATCGGGAACGCGTGCACCTGGTGTCGCCACACGTGCAGGTCGCAGTTCACCCCGGCCTCCCGTACGGCCCGCGCCATGGATTCGGCGTCGCTGCGCAGCAATTCGTCGTGGCCGGCGTGGATCATCACCGGCGGAAGCACACTGAGGTCGTTGTCCAGCGGGCATATCAGCGGTCCGGGTTCCCCGTCGACGGTCAGCCGGGTGTGGGTGCCCTCGATGTACCGTACGAGCGACTGCACGGCCGATCCCGGGAACATCGGGCAGGCCGACCGCATGTCGTGTTCGGCGCGCCGATCCGAGTCGAGATCGACGAGCGGGGAGAGTGCGACGATCCCCGCCGGGCGGGGCAGATCGGACTCCGCGATCGCCAGGGCGGTCATGAATGCCAGATACCCACCGGCGGAATCGCCTGCGATGACGATGTCCTCCCCCCGGTAACCCTTCTCGCGCAACCACTCGTAACCGCGTACGGCATCGTCCACCGCATGGGCGATGGGAGCATTCGGCAGCATCCGGTAGTCGACGCTGAGAACCGCGCCGTCCGCGCGATCCGACAGGCTCACGGCGAGTGAGCGGTGGGTGTTCAGGCCGCACATGAGAAACGCGCCACCGTGCAGGTACAGCACCGCGCGCTTGGTCGACCGTCCCTCCGCTCGGATCCACTCGGCACTACACGAGCCCAGGTCGACGTTCACGTACTGCGCTCCGGAGGGCTTGGGGAGCAAGGACGCAGCGCCGTCGACGACCGACAGGGGCCACGCGAGGTCCGGCCGGGCCATCCATGCCCCCACGACCGGCTTCGCGAGTGCACGTACCGCGCCCCGCACGACCCGCGAGCGCACGCTACCTCCACGATGGGTGCGGCTGATACCCCCACACTCACCGGCATCGTCGATCTCCGAAGACAGCACTGGAACCTCCTGTGGATCACCCCACGAAACTCGTCGATTTCTTTCGCCTTACTCAGCGTGGTACTGCGGTTTACCCACAGTTGTCCGGGATCGAAACACCCGACCGGGGCGACGAACCGGGAACCCGGTGGTCGACCGTACTCGGGTGAGGCCCGTTTACCTGCCCGGGCCGGGAGGTAACCAGCGCGTATGCCTACCGAGACCACGGTGTCCCTGTGGCGGGATCGCGCCCCGCAGACCGCGACGTACGACGACTGGACGACCCGCCGTGAGCGCTACGACGTCGTTGTCGTCGGCGCCGGGATCACGGGTACCGTGACAGCTCTGCTTCTCGCGGAGCGCGGACTGCGCGTCGCGGTCGTCGAGGCCCGCGACATCGGGGCCGTGACCACCGGAAACACCACCGGCAAGGTGAGCGTCCTGCAAGGAACGCGCCTGTCGCAGATCGGCCGCAGGCATTCCG
Organism: Rhodococcus sp. R1101; assembly: GCF_000278445.1. Classification (NCBI taxonomy): domain Bacteria; kingdom Bacillati; phylum Actinomycetota; class Actinomycetes; order Mycobacteriales; family Nocardiaceae; genus Rhodococcus; species Rhodococcus sp. R1101. Next base: position 23,112 of record NZ_AJVB01000016.1, on the reverse strand, counting down.
GCGCGATACGCCAGGGTTATGTGGACGGCACTCTCGCGGCGCAACGGTGGGTCGTCGACTTCTGCACGCAGCACGGACTCGACTTCGACCGCGCGGACGCCTACACCTACGCGCAGGACCCGTCGAACGCGAGCATGATCGACGCGGAGCACCACCACTGCCGCGCCGCCGGACTGCCGGCAGAACGGGTCGGCGAGATCCCCCTCCCCTTCGATGTGGCCGCCGCGGTCATGATCCCCGATCAGGTCCAGGTCGACCCCATGCCCATCCTGTTCACGGCGGTCGACCGGGCACGCACGACCGGCGCGGAGGTGTTCGTCGGGCGTCGCGTGAAGACCGTGGACACCGAGAACGCGGGATGCATCGTCCGGACCGACGACGGCGATGTCCGCGCCGATCGCGTGGTACTCGCGACCGGCATCCCCATCCTGGACCGCGGCGCGTTCTTCGCCCGCATGGAACCCGACCGCTCGTACTCCATCGCGGTCGAGGTGCCCGGCGGTCCTCCGGAGGGAATGTTCCTGTCCGCCGACAGTCCCACCAGATCGCTCCGCACCGCCTCCGCGGCGGGCACGTCCGCGTCGGCGGATCGCCTGCTGCTCGTCGGCGGGAACGGGCACATGGTGGGCCGGCACGATTCGGCCCGCACCGCCTACGACGACCTGCTGCGATGGAGCCAGCGGACGTTCCCCGGAGCCCGCGAGCTGTACCGCTGGTCGGCGCAGGACTACACGAACATGGACAGCCTGCCCGAGGTCGGGCCGATCCTGCCCGGCGCCGACAGGATCTGGGTGGCGACCGGCTTCGGCAAGTGGGGAATGACCGGCGGCGTCGCGGCGGCCCACATCATCGCGTCCCGGTTCTCGGAGTCGCCGGATCCCGAGGTCGAGGCGTGGGCTCCTGCCATGGCGGCCTGGCGCACCGAACTGGTGACCGGAGCTCCCACGGCCGCACGCCTCAACGCCACCGTCGCGCTGCACATGGCGAAGGGCTGGTGGCAGGCCGTGACGTCCTCGGAATCGGAACCCGGGGAAGGACAGGGGCGGGTGGTGCGCAGCTGCGGACGGCCCGTCGGAATCTCCACGGTCGACGGTCGGACCCACCGCGTGAGCGCGGTCTGCCCGCACCTCGGCGGCATCCTGCGGTGGAACGACGCAGAGTCGTCATGGGACTGCCCGCTCCACGGCTCCCGGTTCGCCGCCGACGGCGGCCGGTTGGAGGGTCCGGCGACCGGCGACCTCTCCCCCAGGTGAAGCCGAGGGTGAAAACGGAGGTGAAAGCCCGCGTTTGGCTCCCCGACCGGCCGGGTATCCGACCGCACCGAGAAAGGACCACACGACCATGAATTCCGCCGATGGGGCACGACTGTCCGGACTGACCGTCGCAATTCTCGCGACGAACGGAGTCGAGGAGGTCGAGCTCGTCGAGCCACGCCAGGCACTCGAGAGCGAGGGCGCCACCGTCCGGCTCGTCTCTATCGAGCAGGGCGAGATCCAGTCCATGGAGAAGGACGTCCACGCCGCGGGGAAGTACACCGTCGATCGCCTCGTCTCCGAGGTGTCGCCCGAAGACTTCGACGGTCTGGTCCTTCCCGGGGGCACCACGAATCCCGACCACCTGCGGCAGGACGACAGTGCCGTCTCCTTCGTGCGGGAATTCGTCCTGTCCGGGCGTCCCGTCGGCGTGATCTGTCACGGACCGTGGACGCTCGTCGAGGCCGACGTGGTGCGCGACCGCACGCTCACGTCGTATCCGAGCGTGCGGACCGACATCCGCAACGCCGGCGGAAACGTCGTCGATCAGGAGGTGGTCGTCGATCGCAACCTCGTGTCGAGCCGCAATCCGGGCGACCTGCCGGCCTTCTGCAAGGCTCTGATCGATCTCTTCGCCGCGCGCCGCGCAGGCTGAATCCCCTTCCGTTCCCGGGCTGCGACCACGGAGGTCGCAGTCATTCCCCTCTGCCTTCCGAAAGGACCTCGACGATGCTCGAGCAGAACCCCGTTTCCGGCGTCACCATCTCTTCCTCCGCGACCCTCCCCCAGGGCGTGCGGTTCAGTACCGCAGAGATCAAGAAGCGTATCGACGAGATGTTCGACAACTCGGCGGCGCCCGTGGCGAGCGAGAACTGACATCTCGGAAACCTGCTGTCGGAAGGCTCGCATCCGCTGTCGCGGTTTGCGGTACCCGACCCGCCTTGATAGCAAGAAGTGGTCGATTTCGAAATGTGGGGTTGGTTCGCCGTGAGGCATTGCACGAAGGCGGGATTATGAACGAGCCGCACTCCGACGATTTCGTCGTGGTCGCCAATCGCTTGCCGGTCGATCTGGAGACGCCTGCCGATGGCAGCCCACCGGTGTGGCGGCGCAGCCCCGGTGGTCTGGTGACCGCGATGGAGACGGTCCTCCGTTCCAGCGGTGGCGCGTGGGTCGGATGGCCCGGCACCCCCGACGTAGCCCTCGAGCCCTTCGAGGAGGACGGGCTCTCCCTGTATCCGGTCGAGCTGTCCGCCCAGGAAGTGGAGGAGTACTACGAGGGCTTCTCGAACGACACCCTGTGGCCTCTCTACCACGATGCACTCATCCCCCCGACTTTCGATCGCCGCTGGTGGCGCACGTATCGCGACGTCAACAAGCGGTTCGCCGAGGCCGCGGCCCGCGCTGCGGCCCCCGGGGCGACGGTGTGGGTGCACGACTACCAGCTCCAGCTCGTCCCCAGGATGCTGCGCGACCTCCGGCCCGACCTCACCATCGGGTTCTTCCTCCACATCCCCTTCCCTCCCACCGAACTCTTCCTGCAGTTGCCGTGGCGCACGGCGATCGTCGACGGTTTGCTCGGCGCCGATCTGGTCGGCTTCCACCTTCCCGGTGGAGCACAGAACTTCGTCTATCTCGCGAACCGGCTCTTCGGGCTCCCGGCACCGCGCGGAACCTCGTCCGGCGGGACGATCGATCTCGGCGACCGGAAGGTTCGTGTCGGCGCCTACCCGATCTCCATCGATTCTGCTCACCTCCGGGATCGCTCGCGCGAGAAGGCCATCCGCGATCGTGCTGCGGAGATCCGCAGGGATCTGGGCGATCCGGAGGTCATGCTGCTCGGCGTCGACCGTCTCGACTACACCAAGGGGATCGACGTCCGCCTCGAAGCACTGCACGAACTCTTCGCCGAAGGCACCCTCGATCCAGAGAAGGTCGTGATGGTGCAGTTGGCCACTCCGAGTCGTGAACGGTTGACGGCGTACGCGCAACTCCGCGACCAGGTGGAGCGTGAAGTGGGCCGGATCAACGGCGAGTTCGCACGTCTCGGATCACCGGTGGTCCACTATCTCCACTCCTCGGTCGACCGCGACGAGTTGCTCGCGATGTACACCGGCGCCGACGTCATGCTCGTCACTCCTCTGCGCGACGGCATGAACCTCGTCGCGAAAGAGTTCATCGCCTGCCACGGCGACGGTAGCGGCTCGTTGGTCCTCAGCGAATTTGCCGGAGCCGCAGCGGAACTGCGTCGCGCCCTCCTCGTCAATCCGCACGACCTCGAAGGGGTCAAGCGCGCGATCGTGGAGGCGATCGAGGAGGATCCCGCCGAACGCATGCGGCGCATGAAGACCATGCACGCCCACGTGATGGAGCACGACGTCGCCCGATGGTCGCGCACTTTCCTCGAGGATCTCCAGGCCGCCTCGGGTGCCCGCGTCGGCGTCTCCGGCAGTTGATCGCGGTCCCTCTCCGGTGCGTACCGGAGAGGGACCCATACCCGGCTCCCGGGCCCGAAGGGTCGCAGGACCTACCGACTCGGCTGCGGCACCTCGCACTCGACCTCGGGGTTGACGCCCACATAGTTGAGCGGCCCCGCCACGACCGTGACGGCCACCGTCGCAAGACTGCTGCAGTTCTGGTCCGAGTCGCCGAAGTAGCCGCGCTGACCGGCCGCCACCGCGCCGATGATCAACCAGACCAGGACCACGAGACTCAACAATCGCACGATCTCACCTCGATCCGTACCACACGCCGGACCGTCCGGCCGGGTAGCAATACCCGCGACGGAAACCGAACAAACGCACCGAGAACCACGATCCGGTCATACCGGACGTGCCGACGGGATTGCGGAAGGTTCCGGCGTGAATCCCGGACCGAGAGATCGGGTGATCGCTTCATGTCCGATTGAGCGGTGCGGTCCGGGGTACTCGAAGGTCGAGTCGCACCCGGCGCTGCGGCGGCCCGGTGCGCGCACGTGTGCCTTTCGACGCGAGGAGAGCCGAACGATGACCCAGGATGTGGAGAAACGCTGGAACGACCCCCGCACGGCCCGTAAGGCGACGGGTTACGCGGTCGGCGTGATCGCAGTGGCACTCGCGCTGATGGGAGTCGCCATCCTCTGGGGTACGAATTCCGGGCAGGACTGCACGGACGCGGCCTTCGCGGTCTGCACCGATCCCGCCCGCCGGATCCTGGTCTTCGGCCCTACCCTCGTCCTGCTGCTCGGCGGACTCGGCGCCCTGCTGACGGCCTACCGCACCTGGAAGCGTGGAGGGCGCTGGCCGATCTGGCAGGGCGCGGGATGGGCGCTTCTGGTCCTGATGGTCGCCTACGCCACCATCTCCGTCCGCGCCGTCATCTGAGTCCGCCCCGCCCCTCCGAGCGCCGGAGACCACGACTCCCACTGGAACGAACTCGCTGGACAACAGCATATTTCGGTCCACCCCTCCCACCGTGACGGGTTTATCCCCCTTCCCGCACGGGAATACCGCTGTGGTGAAGATCGCGATGGTTGCGGGACAAGTGAATCCCCTGCTCGGTCATGGTGCGCCCGCGAGCGCGCCGCCCGGAGGACTGCATGTCCATCTCGACGGGCTGTCCTCTGCCCTCTCCGCGGCCGGCCACGAGGTCGTGGTGTACACGCGCCGCGAGGACAGCACCGGTCCCGACCGGATCTCGGTCCCCGGCGGATACGAGGTGGTGCAGATACCGGCAGGGCCGCTGTCCCCGTTGCATCCTGACGAAACAGCGTCCGCCATGGGTGAATTCGGAACCTTCCTGGATCGGGAATGGCGCGTGCGGCCGCCGGACATCACGCACGCCCACTACTGGCTGTCGGGTCTGGCCACCCAGCTCGCCACCCGGTCACTGGGTATTCCCACGGTCCAGACGTTCCACTCGCTGGGCACGGTCGAACAACGGATCCGCGAGAAGACTCCGACGGATACACATTCACGGGATCGAATCCGCTTGGAGCGACTCATCGCCCGAGGCGCGACACGCATGATCGCGACGAGCTCGGACGAAGTCTTCGAACTGGCACGCATGGGGCTTCCGCGCACGCGCACCACGGTGGTCCCGAGCGGAGTGGACACCGCCCACTACTGCACCGCCGCCGCTCCCGACACCGCCCGGACCCGCCGACATCGGCTCGTCGCCGCAGGCCCTCTCGAACCGGGTTCCGGATTCGACACCGTCATCGAAGCTCTGGCCGGTGTTCCCGATACCGAACTGATCATCGCCGCAGATCCCGCTCCCGCCCACGTGTCCCGCCGATCCGACGAGCAGGAGAAGTCCCGTCTCACGAAGCTCGCGCGTGCGCGCGGAGTGCACGGACGCGTTCGGATCCGGCGCGACGTCGGCCGGGACGAGATGCCCGCACTGCTCCGCTCCGCCGATGCCGTGGTGTCCACCCCCTGGCACGACCCGTCCGGGATGCTCGCGCTGCAGGCGATGGCATGTGGTCGTCCGGTGATCGCGTCGGCCTCCGGAGGAATGCTCGATACGGTTCTCGACGACGCCACGGGCATCCTTGTGCCCACCCGCTCCCCCGAGGCCGTCGCTGCGGCCGCGCGCCGACTCCTCACCGATGCCACGACGCGCGCAACCTTCGGGCTCGCCGGACGCGACCGCGTACTGGCCCGATACACCTGGGATCGTGTGGCCGAGGACACCCTTCGAGCCTACGAGCGGTGCGTACCTGTCCGGCGCACTGCACACCGGACCGCACGGACCGGTGTGCAGTAACGTCCGGTAGGGACGCCGGAACGATCAGCGACGGTGGTCCTGATCGTTCCGGTGGGCGCCCGCACGGCCGGCGTCGTCGATCCGGCCCTCACCTGTGGGCACAGCGTTCGGGACCTGGCCCGACGAACCGGCCGTGCGCGGCGTCGATTCCGCGCGGTGGTCGGCGGACCCGGCACGCTCTGTCGAACGGGGATCCAGCTCTTCCGCCCGGCGACGACGTTCGTCGAGTTCGGCCCGGGCGGCGTCGGCCGTGTGCCGCTCCTCTTCGGACCGGGCACGCAACCGCTCCGCTTCGGCCGCCTTCGCTTCGGCTTCCGCCGCGGCGCGACGAGCTTCCGCTTCGGTACGTTCGGCCGACGCGGCTCGCTGCTCCACTCCCGGCCTGTTCTCCTCGACGCTGCGACGCAGCCGCTCGGCTTCGGCGCGCCGACGCTCGGCCCGCCGGTTGCGGAGCGTCCACACCAGCACCGCCAGCAGCACCAACGCGACGACCACCGCTATCACCAGCAGAATCCAGTCGTTCGTGCTCATCTCGACCTCCTCGGGTTCATCAGCGGGTTCCCCGGGGTCGAAGCGACGAAACGGGCAGGTCGAGCCGAACGGCACAGGATGGACCGGCCTCGAACGGAACCGTTGCCGCCCGGGTGTCCCGAACGGCAACGGTATGGAGGGGCGTGGCGGATTATGGGCCACGCCGTGTGGTCGGCTCTCCCGATCTCTTACGTCACAGGAGCGACCGCAGCGAGCGCTGCTTCGCGTGTCCTACAGGCCTTGGCCGCGAGGTCCGCGTCGGCGATCCGGAGAAGCCGTTCCACGGGCCGCCCGCTCAGGAGAACCCAGCGGACGTTCAGAGCACGAGCGCGTTCGTCGAGATCGTCGAAGACCGACAGCCCGGCCGCACCGAAGAACTCGACGGCCGCGAGGTCCACGACCATACGGACCGCCTCTTCGAGCTGTCGATGCGTGAATGCGTGAAGAGCGTGTGCATTACGGATGTCGATCTCGCCTCGCACACCGACCCAGACCAGATCCGGTTCGACCCGCTGAGCACTGAACTCCGCCCCGACTACCCGCTCTGCAGGAATATCGGACCTGATCGGCCGAGCCGACCATCCGGATGTGACGGAATCTACTTGTGCGGCAATTCGCTGAGGAACTGTCATAGCACTTCCCAACATCGAAAATTTCAGGAAGCGCGACCGACGAGACAGGCACAGCCTGTGATCGATCGGAACCCTCCCGTTACGGGTGGCGCTTCCGGGTTCTCGGCTGTGTGCTCAACCTTCTTTCCCGACAGTAGTCCACCAACCGTCGGCGCTCAACAGGTCGATCGTGCATTTCGGGCGGATCGCCGGCACCTGCGCAGGTCACGGCAGATGGATTGAATTCGCGGTATCTGGGTAATCTCTCCGACGACGACCAGACAGACAGACACGACCCGCTCACCCCACCCCCGTACTGGAGACACAAGGCTCATGGCAAAATCCGCGTCGATCGAATCGGCACGCGACCACACTCCCCCGGTAGTCGAATTGCGAGTGGAAGCCCACCCCGATCAGCTCGCGGTCCTCCGCGCGGTAGCCGCCGCGATCGCGCTGCAGCACGACTTCGACCTCGACACCGTGGCGGACGTGAAGCTCGCCGTCGACGAAGCGGCCACGCGGCTGATCATGGGTGCTCCCGAGGACGCGATCCTGGCGTGCTCCTTCCGGGCGGCTCTCCCGCTACTGCACATCAGTCTGTCGGCACCGACGGAGGACGCCTCCGCTATCGGACAACCGCGATCCTTCGGATGGCACGTGCTCAACTCGTTGACCGAGTCCATCTCGGTGACCAGCAACGACTCGCGCGCCACGATCGACATGTCCATCGCCGAAGGCAGCGCCGATCGGTGACGCGCAACACGGGTAGGTCGAGCGACGAATACGCCGACGTCACCGAAACTCTCAGAACACTGCTTGCGCTCGACGAGGACGACCCCGGTCGTATCCGCATTCGCGACGAAGTGGTCGCCCGGTGCCTTCCGCTCGCCGAGCACATCGCCCGTCGTTTCGACGGCCGCGGTGAGGCGTTCGAAGACCTCTTGCAGGTCGCGCGTCTGGGCCTGGTCAACGCGGTCGACCGCTTCGACCCCGAACGAGGTTCGGATTTCGTCTCTTTCGCGGTCCCCACGATCATGGGCGAGGTGCGTCGGCACTTTCGTGATGCCGGCTGGGCCGTTCGTGTGCCCAGGCGGATGAAGGAACTGCACCTGTCCCTGAGCAAGGCCACATCCGAGCTCTCCCAGCAGCTCGGCCGGGCGCCCACCGCCTCCGAACTCGCCGAGGAACTCGGCATCGAGCAGGAGGAGGTGCTGCAGGGTCTCGTCGCCGGCAACGCCTATCAGACGGTGTCGGTCGACCGGTCGTCCCCGTCCGGCGACGACGGGCTCACCCTCGCCGACACGCTGGGCGACTACGACGCCGCACTCGACGAGGTCGAGAACCACGAGGCGCTGAGACCACTGCTCGAGGCCCTTCCGGCCAGGGAGCGCACGGTCGTCCTGCTGCGCTTCTTCGGCAACATGACGCAGACGCAGATCGCCGAGCGAGTGGGTGTCTCGCAGATGCACGTGTCGCGTCTGCTCACGAAGACCCTCGCGCAGCTGCGTGAGCAACTCGGCGACAACTTCTGACGGGGTCGACGTCCCGGGTCTGCACCCGGGACGTCGACCGTCGCCCGAACGTGATGCTCAGAATGTCGAGGCGTCGATCACGAAGCGATAGCGCACGTCGCTGGCCACGACGCGGTCGTACGCCTCGTCGATCCGGTCCGCCGAGATCAGTTCGATCTCCGCACCGATGCCGTGTTCGGCGCAGAAGTCGAGCATCGCCTGCGTATCGGGAATGCCGCCGACATTCGATCCGGCCATCGCGCGATCGTTCATCGCCAGGGAGAATGCCCGCACCGACAGCGGCTTCTCCGGCAGCCCCAGGCCGACGAGGGTGCCGTGCAGCCGCAGCAACGACAGGTAGCGGTCGAGGTCGAGGTTGACCGAGACAGTGTTGAGGATCAGGTCGAACTTCCCGCGGAGCTCCGAGAACGTCTCCGGGACCTCGGTGGATCGATAGTCGACCGCACCGAATCGCAGGCCGTCCTCCCTCTTCGACAACGAATGGCCGAGCACGGTCACCTCCGCGCCCATCGCCGCCGCGATCTTCACACCGACGTGTCCGAGGCCGCCCATCCCGATGATCGCGACCCTGCTCCCCGGACCCGCATTCCACCGCTTCAGCGGCGAGTACAGGGTGATCCCCGCGCACAGCAACGGTGCTGCGGCAGCCGGATCGAGCCCGTCCGGGATCCGCAGGACGAAATGTTCGGTGACGACGATGTGCGTCGAGTAGCCGCCCTGGGTGACGGTGCCGTCGCGGTCGACGGAGTTGTAGGTCCCCGTGACACGAGCGGTGCAGTGCTGTTCGAAACCCGTTCGGCAGGGGTCGCATTCGCCGCACGAATCGACGAAGCAGCCCACGCCCACCCGGTCGCCGACGGCGTGGCGAGTGACCTCGGGACCGACCGCGGCCACGGTGCCGACGATCTCGTGCCCCGGCACGATCGGGTACTTGGTTCCGCCCCACTCGTTCCGCGCGGTATGGATGTCCGAATGGCAGATGCCGGCGAACTCGATGGCGATGAGCACGTCGAGCGGGCCGAGGGCACGCCGTTCGACGGTGGTCTTCGACAGAGGCGAATCGGGCGCGGTGGCGGCGTAGGCGGCGACGGTGGTCGTACCGGTTGTGGACGTCATCCTTCCACAACTACTCCGCCTCACGACGACATGCACCCGCGGGAATTCCCGCGGGTGCATGTCCTCGACAGGGTTCCGCTCTCCGGCTTGTTGCGCCGCCCGGCGACCTAGTCGGCCTGCTGCGCCGCCCGGCGGCGCAGTCGACGAGCTGCCGCGACGAGATTGCGCAGCGACGGTTCGAGCTGCCAGTGGTGACGGGTCTTGAGGCCGCCGTCCGGGTTGGCCCACAACCGGTCCAGTTCCACCGATTCGGCCGCTTCGGTGAGCAACTCGTCCAGTTCGTCGATGTCCGGGATCCGCGCCGACCGCGACTCGTAGACGCCGGGGCCGACACCGTGGGACAGCGCGCGGTCCTTGATCGCCTCGAGCACCCAGCGGATCGAGCGCGTCGCCACGATCGCCGTGACGTCGGCATCGAGCCGTTCGATCGCGTCGACCACCGACGCCTGACCCGAGTAGGTCAGGTGCGTATGGATCTGCGTCTCCGGCTTCGCACCACCGGTCGCGAGACGGAAGGCATCGACCGCCCAGTCGAGGTATTCGGCGCGCCCGTCCTGCCGCAGCGGCAGCAGTTCACGAATGGCCGGTTCGTCGACCTGGATGATCGCGATACCCGCCCGCTCGAGATCGGCGATCTCGTCACGGATGGCCAGCGCGAGCTGGTCGGCCGTCTCGTGGAGCGGCTGATCCTGACGCACGTACGAGCGCGCCAGCATAGTCACCGGGCCGGTGAGCATGCCCTTGACCGGCTTGTCGGTCAGCGACTGCGCGAACGCGATCCACTCGACCGTCATCGACTTCGGGCGCACGATGTCGCCGTAGAGGATCGGCGGACGCGTGCACCGTGAACCGTAGGCCTGCACCCAGCCGAAGCGCGTGGTGGCGAAGCCCTCCATCAACTCCGCGAAGTACTGCACCATGTCGTTGCGTTCGTGCTCGCCGTGGACGAGGACGTCGAGACCGATGTTCTCCTGCAGACGGATGGTGGACTCGATCTCTTCCTGGATCCGCTTGACGTACTCGTCGTACGACATGCGACCACGACCGAGTTCTGCTCGCGCCCTGCGGATCTCCGCGGTCTGCGGAAACGACCCGAGGGTCGTCGCCGGCACCGGCGGAAGATTCAGGCGCTCGCTCTGCGCGACCTGCCGCTCCTCGTACGGCGCGCGCACCCGATGGGCGGGTGTGACCGCGTTGAGGCGCGCACGCACGGTGTGCTTCTGCTTGAAGTGCACCGACACGGGCGGCTTGCGCCAACGCTCCTCTGCTCCGGTCGTGAGCGCCTTGGCGAGGGAGACCACCTCCCCCACCTTCTGCTTCGCGAAAGCGAGACGATCGGCGACGTCGCCGGGGATGTCGTACTCGACGAGCACGTCGTAGGGCACGTGCAGCAGCGAGCACGAGGTCGACACGACGAGATCCGGTGCGACGGCGGCGATCGACTTCAGGTACTCGAGCGTGCGGTGGCGGTCGGCCTTCCACACGTTGCGGCCGTCGACGACCCCGGCGTAGATGCGCTTGCGCTTCAATCCGGGAACGGCGGCCAGTTCGGCCGCGCCGATGCGTCCGTTGACCAGGTCCAGGCCGATCGCCTCGACCTTCGACGCGGCCAGGATCGGCAGCGCCTCACCGAGATGCCCGTACGGGCCGGTGACGAGCAGACGCGGCCGCAGCGGAGCGTGCGAGAGCACGTCGTAGGCCCGCGCGAGGGCTGCGAGCTCCTCTTCGCTGCGGTCCTCGGTGAACGACGGCTCGTCGAGCTGCACGCAGGTCGCGCCGGCCCGCGCGAGCTGTTCGAAGAGCTTCTCGTACTCGGGGAGCAGCGCATCGAGCAGGTCGAGGGTGCGGAAACCGTCCTTCGTCGAGGTCGGCGCGACCTTCGACAGCAACAGCAGCGAGACCGGCCCGAGCACCACCGGCCGCAGTTCGACGCCCTCGGCCTTCGCGCGCTCGAACTCGTCGAGCACGGCCGCCGAGTTCAACCCGAAGACGGTGTTCTCGTCGAGTTCGGGCTGGCGGTAGTGGTAGTTGCTGCCGAACCAGCGCACCAGCTCGAGCGGCGGGAAGTCCTCGCGTCCGCGGCAGAGTGTGAAGTACAGATCGAGCGGGTCGAGCTCGTCGACCAGCGGACGGAACCGCTCGGGCAGCGCTCCGAACAACAGGGCGTTGTCGAGGACGTGGTCGTAGTAGGAGAACGTGTTGCCGGGTACCTGGGTCAGACCCGTGGCTGCGAGCTCGCGCCAGGTGTTCTCCTGGAGCTCGCGAGCGACCGCGACGAGTTCGTCCCGCGTGCCCTCACCGTGCCAGTAGGCCTCGAGGGCGAACTTGAGCTCGCGGCGGGGCCCGATGCGCGGGTACCCGAGGATGCTGGATCCGTATCCGTCGGCAGGAGTTGCCATGTCGGCGTCGACCTTTCCCTCATGCACACCGCGCCCGTGCACCGGTGACCAGTGCGGACACTGTCTCCGGGCACGGGCGCCGTGTGCGGTGGTGCTACCTGGCTAGCCGGCCTTCTTGACCGTGCGGCCGTTGTCGGCGTACTCGTAGAAGCCGGCGCCCGACTTCTTGCCGACGAGTCCCGCCTCGACCATGCGCTGCAGCAGCGGTGGTGCCGAGTACAGGGGCTCCTTGAACTCCTCGTACATGGAGTCGGCGATCGACTTGACGGTGTCCAGACCGACGAGGTCGGTCAAGGCGAGCGGACCCATCGGGTGGGCGCAGCCCAGGACCATCGTCTTGTCGATGTCCTCCTTGGTGGCGAAGCCGGACTCGACCATCCGGATCGCCGAGAGCAGGTACGGCACCAGCAGTGCGTTGGCGATGAAACCTGCGCGATCGGAGGACCGCACGACCTGCTTGCCCAGTACGTCGGCGGCGAAGGCCTCGGCGCGCTTGGAGACGGTGGGGCCGGTCTTCAGGGTGGTGACGAGCTCGACGAGCGGGAGCACCGGCACGGGATTGAAGAAGTGCATGCCGATGACACGCTCGGGGGCGCGGGTGGCGATACCGAGCTTCATGATCGGGATCGACGAGGTGTTCGAGGCGAGCACCGCGTTGGGATCGGTGACGATCTTGTCGAGCTCGGCGAAGATCTCGCTCTTGACCTTCTCGTCCTCGACGACGGCCTCCACGACGAGCTGCCGATCGGCGAAGTCACCGAGATCGGAGGTGAAGCGCAGACGCCATGCGGCCTGCTCACGCTCCCGTTCGGTGATCTTGCCGCTGCTGACACCCCGGTCGAGCGACCGGAGGATGCGGGCGCGTCCTGCAGCCGCGAGTTCGCGGGTCTGCTCGAACACCAGTACGTCGACATGAGCGCGTGCGCACACCTCGGCGATACCTGCGCCCATGATGCCGGCGCCGATCACGCCGACGCGCTGAATCTTTTCGCTGGTCACGTCAGCTCCTTCTCGTTGTGGGGGTCGTGGCCGAGGGTCGTCGGTGCACGGGGAAACGCATCGAGGGTGTGCCCATCGGAGCGTCGAACCGCTCCTGATGCGCACACACCCCGCGGCGAGACATGGGGACCTGTGGATCCCGCCGCGGGGTGGTGGCCTCTTGGGTGGCGCTTGTTCCTAGTGGAACTGGCCTTCCTCGGTGGAGCCCTTCAGGGCAGCCGTGGAGGTGTTGGGATCGACGGTGGTGGCGATGCTGTCGAAGTAGCCGGCACCGACCTCACGCTGGTGCTTGATGGCGGTGAAGCCGCGCTCCTTGGCCGCCTTGAACTCGCGCTCCTGCAGGTCGACGAAGGCCGTCATGCCCTCGCGGGCGTAGCCGTGGGCCAGGTCGAACATGCCGTAGTTGAGCGAGTGGAAGCCGGCGAGGGTGATGAACTGGAACTTGAAGCCCATCGCGCCGAGCTCCTTCTGGAACTTCGCGATGGTCGCGTCGTCCAGGTGAGCCTTCCAGTTGAAGGACGGCGAGCAGTTGTAGGCGAGCAGCTGATCCGGGAACTCGCTGCGAACGGCCTCGGCGAACTTCTTCGCGACCTCGAGGTCCGGCACGCCGGTCTCCATCCAGATGAGATCGGAGTACGGAGCGTAGGCCTTCGCACGGGCGATGCAGGGCTCGATGCCGTTCTTGACGCCGAAGAAGCCCTCGGCGGTGCGGGTGCCGTCGAGGAACTCGCGGTCGCGCTCGTCCACATCGGAGGTGATGAGGGTCGCGGCCTCGGCGTCGGTACGGGCGATGACGACCGTGGGGACGTCGGCGACGTCGGCCGCGAGGCGAGCCGAGGTCAGGGTGCGGATGTGCTGCTGCGTGGGGATGAGCACCTTGCCACCGAGGTGACCGCACTTCTTCTCCGACGCGAGCTGGTCCTCCCAGTGCGAACCGGCGACGCCGGCCGCGATCATGGCCTTCTGCAGCTCGTAGACGTTGAGGGCGCCACCGAAGCCGGCCTCACCGTCGGCGACGATCGGGGCGAGCCAGTTCTCGACGGAGGTGTCGCCCTCGACCTTGGCGATCTCGTCGGCGCGCAGCAGCGCGTTGTTGATGCGGCGAACGACCTGCGGAACCGAGTTCGCCGGGTACAGCGACTGGTCCGGGTAGGTGTGGCCCGAGAGGTTGGCATCGCCGGCGACCTGCCAGCCGGACAGGTAGATGGCCTTCAGGCCGGCGCGGACCTGCTGGACGGCCTGGTTACCCGTGAGGGCACCGAGCGAGTTGATGTAGTCCTCGTTGTTGACGAGATCCCACAGGATCTCGGAACCGCGGCGGGCGAGGGTGGCTTCCTCGACGACGGTGCCCTGCAGCTTGGCGACCTGCTCGGCGGTGTAGTTGCGGGTGACCCCCTTCCAGCGCGGATTGGTGTCCCAATCCTTCTGGATCTCTTCTGCAGTCCTCGGGGTGCCGGTGGTCGACATCAAATCTCCACTCTCTAGATCTGCCCCGCTCGGGATGAAGCAGTACGCTTGTACGACTTCACATCCTTTGCGTGCCGTTCGGATGTACAAGAACGACAATGACACACTCCAAAAACCCCGTCTACCTGTTGCTAGTGCCAATCTCGGCTATTTTCGAAGCAGGCATTGCAAATGTTGCTAATCGATGGCCGGTCCAACTACCCGAATCGGGCACAGGTTTATTACCCGCGAGTAGTAACTACCTCGGGTTTTGCCGCCCCCTCCCGGACGCCGACGGCGGCACGCAGCGCTCCGCCGAATCACCCACCGGCGGACAGATCGGACAGTCGCCTGTGACCGCCTTCACAAGAGGTGATCTGCCATCGCGATGCCCATTGACCCCTCGAATCCCACCCGTAACATGTCTCCGGCCGGATCGGGGCCGGCGCGTCGCACTGCTCGGCCTGTCCGGCCCCGGTCGAACAGCCCCCGAACACGAGGAGTCGACATTCTCTCGAGTACGTCGCGGTCGATCATCGAAGCGACCCTGCCGGTGGTCGGAGCCGAGATCGGCGCGATCTCACGTGTCTTCTACAACCGGCTCTTCCGGGCCGTCCCCTCCCTGCGGGACATCTTCAACCGCACCAACCAGGCCGACGGCGCCCAGCAACGGGCCCTCGCCGACTCGGTGGCCGCCTTCGCATCGCTGCTCGTCAGCCATGCGCCGACCGACATCGACCCGATCATGGAGCGGATCGCGGCCAAGCACGCCTCCCTCGGCGTGCGGGCCGTGCACTACGAGATCGTGCGAACCCACCTCTTCGCCGCGATAGCCGAGGTGCTCGGCGCGGCCGTCACACCGCAGGTCGCCGTGGCCTGGCACGAGGTGTACACGTTGATGGCGAATTCCCTGGTGGAGCAGGAGACGAAGCTGTACCGGCAGGCCGGTGTCGCGCCCGGCGACATCTGGCGCCGGGTGGTCGTCACCGAGCACGAATACGACGGTGCGCACGCGGCCACCCTCCATCTCCGCTCCGTCGACGGTGGGCGATTGCCGGCATTCCTTCCCGGGCAGTACATCTCGGTGCGGGTCACGCTCTCCGACGGGACCGAGCAGATCCGCCAGTACACGGTGTTCCCGGGCAGGACGAGCGGTGAGTGGGCGGTGACCGTCAAGCGCGTACCGGGCGGACTCGTCTCCCCGGTGCTGTGCGACGGCCTGCGGTCCGGCGCCCGCCTCCTCGTGTCGCCGCCGTTCGGCAGCGTGGTGGTCGACCCGGGCAGCGAACCGCTGCTGCTCGTCTCGGCGGGCGTGGGCGTGACCATGACCATCGCCGCGCTCCGCGACCTCCAGTCCCGCCACGACGGCCGGAGCGTCGACGTCGTCCACCTCGACCGCACGCCCTACGAGCAACCGCATCGGACCGAGATCCGGACCCTGGTCGACTCACTGCCGAACGCCCGACTCCACGTGCGCTACACCGAATACGACGAGATCCGTAGCGGCGGGCGAACCCCTCTGTCCGGCTTGGCGATTCCGGGCGACGCCCGCACCTACGTGTGCGGGCCGATCCCGTTCATGCGCGCGATCCGCACCGACCTCGTCGCCTCCGGTGTGGCTCCGGCGTCGATCCGGTTCGAGGCGTTCGCGCCCGGTTCGTGGTTCGGCCTCGAAGCGCCACCGGCGCCCGTCGATTAACATGCTGCAAACGTCACCTTGCGAAGGCTGCAAGGCAGTTCTACCCTGGGCGAATGGCCAAGACCTATGTAGGCGCCCGGCTGCGGCAGCTACGCACCGAGCGAGGACTCAGCCAAGCGGCACTCGCCAAGACCCTCGAGATCTCCGCTAGCTATCTCAATCAGATCGAGCACGACGTCCGGCCCCTGACCGTGCCCGTCCTGCTCCGCATCAGCGAGGTCTTCGGGGTGGACGCCACCTTCTTCTCCTCGCAGGACGATACGCGCCTGATCGCCGAGATGCGGGAGGTCGCGCTCGACCGGGAGATGGGCATCGAGGCCGACGCCCAGGAGATCGCCGAGATGGTCGCCGCCCACCCCACCCTCGCGCGGGCGATGGTCAACCTGCACCGGCGCTTCCGCAACACCACCGCACAGCTCGCCGTCGCCACCGAGGAGCGGTACAGCGACGGAAGCGGCAGCGGCGCGATCACCATGCCGCACGAAGAGGTACGCGACTACTTCTACCAGCGACAGAACTACCTGCACGATCTCGACACCGCCGCCGAGGAACTGGCCAATCGCATCCGTTTCCACCGCGGCGACGTCGGCGGCGAGATCGCCCGACGC
Organism: Rhodococcus sp. R1101; assembly: GCF_000278445.1. Lineage (NCBI taxonomy): Bacteria > Bacillati > Actinomycetota > Actinomycetes > Mycobacteriales > Nocardiaceae > Rhodococcus > Rhodococcus sp. R1101. Next base: position 6,172 of record NZ_AJVB01000016.1, on the reverse strand, counting down.
CTGACCACGGCCCACGACGTGCAGATCGTCAAGCGCATCGACCTCGGCGAGAACATCCTGCACCGCTACGACCCCGAGACCCGCGTCCTCGAGGTCGCGCCGCAACTGTCCGGTGGCCAGCAGGTGTTCAAGCTGGCCATCGAACTCGCATATCTGGAGTGCGGAGAGCTCATCGACCGTCTCGTCGCGGAGGGCTCGTTCACCAGCGATCCCTCGCGAGCACTGGCCCGGCTGGGGCTCGCCAACTACTGGGCGGCCGCGTTGATCCTGCCGTACACGCAGTTCCACGAGATCGCCGAGGACTTCCGGTACGACGTCGAACGCCTGTCGGCCTTCTACGGCGTCAGCTACGAGACGGTCGCGCACCGGCTCTCGACCCTGCAACGCCCGAAACTGCGGGGCGTCCCGTTCTCGTTCGTCCGCGTCGACCGCGCCGGGAACATGTCGAAGCGGCAGTCCGCCACCGGTTTCCACTTCTCCACGAGCGGCGGCACGTGCCCGCTGTGGAACGTCTACGAGACCTTCGCCTATCCCGGCAAGATCATGACGCAGATCGCGCAGATGCCCGACGGTCGTCGCTATCTGTGGGTCGCGCGCACCGTCGAACGTCGCGCCGCGCGGTACGGTCAGCCGTCGAAGACGTTCGCGATCGGGCTCGGGTGCGAACTGCGGCACGCGCATCGTCTCGTCTACGCCGACGGTCTCGACCTCGACGACTCCAATCCCGGTACGCCGATCGGCTCGGGTTGCCGCGTGTGCGAGCGGATGAACTGCCCGCAGCGCGCGTTCCCACCCCTCGGCAAGGAGATCGACATCAACGAGCACCGCTCGTCGGTCTCGCCGTATCTGGTGCGTTGAGCGTCGGTAGGCTCGTCGCATGGCACGCACCCCCGACGCGATAGGCGCGAAGGCACTCGAGTTCCTGTCCGAGTACCACCTCGCGACGCTCACGACCCTCCGCAAGAACGGCTCGCCGCACGTCGTTGCCGTCGGGTTCACGTGGGACGAAGAGGCCGGCCTCGCCCGCGTCATCACTTTCGAAGGTTCGCAGAAGACGCTCAACGTCGAGCGCGGCGGTTACGCCGTCGTGAGCCAGGTCGACGGCGGACGCTGGCTCACCCTCGAGGGACCGGCCCGCGTGACGCGCGAGCCCGCCGACGTCCGCGAAGGCGAGCGTCGCTACGCCGCCCGCTACCGCGAGCCCCGCGCCAATCCCCGCCGCGTCGTCATCGAAATCGCGGTCGAGCGCGTGATGGGCTCGGTTCTCGAACCCTCCTGACCCATCCGCTACGGAATTCGCCATTCGCTACGGAAATAGCTGCAGCAGATGACGAAAGATGTAGCGAACGCGTTGTCCACAGGGCGACGACTCATCCACAGATCGATCGGAATCCGCGTCGTCCGCGGCTTTTCGGCGGCGGACGCGGGGCAGGGTGGTCGCCATGCAGCCCCTCCTGCGCGCCGACGCCCTGACGACCGGCCTCAGCGACACCGAAATCCGCCGAGCCCTGCGCAACGGTGAACTCGAACGACTCGAACCCGGCGTGTACATCGCCGACGCCTCCCTCGACGACCTCGACCGCTACCGCATGCGCGTCCGGTCCGTCGGTGCGCGCCTGTCCGCCGACACCGTGACCAGCCACGAGTCCGCCGCCGTCCTGCACGGACTCGCCCTGTGGAAGCCGGACCTCACGCGGGTGCACGTCACCCGCGACAGGTCGGGTGGTGGACGCAGGACCGCAAGTCGCCACCTGCACGTCGCGCCACTCCCCGCCGACGACCGCTCCGAGGTGGACGGAGTTCCCTGCACGTCGATGGCCCGGACGGTCGTCGACCTCGCCTGCACGCTCGACTTCGACGAATCGGTGATCGCCGGTGACTCCGCCGCAGCCCGTCAGCCGGGGTTCGCGGAAGCTCTCGCCCGTTGCCTGGCCGAGTCGGGCCCTCGTACGGGCATCGCCGCGGCACGGCGGGTGGCAGCATTCGTCGACGGTCGCAGTGAAAGCCCTGGCGAGTCGCTCAGCCGGGTGCGCATGCAGGAGGTCGGCATGCCGTCGCCGATCCTGCAGCAGGAGATCAGAACTCCCAGTGGACTCTTCGTCGGGCGAGCCGACTTCTACTGGGAGGACGAAGGCGTCGTCGGTGAGTTCGACGGCATGGGCAAGTACGACGACAGCGGGATCGAAGCCGTCCGACGGGAGAAGCGACGTGAGGACGCGCTGCGCGATCTCGGCTTCGAGGTGGTGCGGTGGACGTGGCCGGAGCTGTTCCGATTCGACGTGGTCCGCGCCCGTTTCGATCGGGCCGTCGCCCGTGCCCGGAGGTAATCGCTACATCTTCAGCTGTCCGCTACAGCAATTGCCGTAGCGGATGGCAAAGGCCGTAGCCGATGCTTGTGCGCGCTGTGTAACACGCGCGAAATCTGCGTCATGAGACCGTGACCGGAAGATATTCCCGCGCAACAACTCCCTTCTACTGTGTGGCCTCACGGATACAGCGCTGTATACGCCGCCCGGATACACCGGGCCCCCTCCCGCCACCTTCGAAGGAAGGGCTCTACATGTCTGTTGTCAGGTCCAGGCTCGCCACCCGCGCCATCGCGGCCCCCGCCGCACTCGTCGCAGTCGGACTCGTCCTGTCCGCCTGCGGAAGCCGCGCGGGCGACGAGGGCAGCACCACCGCCGCCGGTGCTGCGTCGTGCGTCGACACCTCGGGCGACACCGTCAAGGTGGGCTCGCTCAACTCGCTGTCGGGCACGATGGCCATCTCCGAGGTCACCGTCCGCGACTCGATCGCGCTGGCCGTCGAGGAGATCAATGCCGACGGCGGTGTGCTCGGCAAGCAGATCGAGATCGTCTCCGAGGACGGCGCGTCCGAGCCGACGGTGTTCGCGGAGAAGGCCGAGAAGCTCATCGGATCCGACTGCGTCGCAGCGGTGTTCGGAGGCTGGACGTCGTCGAGCCGCAAGGCGATGCTGCCGGTCTTCGAGGACCGCAACGCGCTGCTGTACTACCCCGTCCAGTACGAGGGTCTCGAGTCGTCGTCGAACATCTTCTACACCGGCGCAACCACCAACCAGCAGATCGTGCCCGCCCTGGACTACCTGAAGGAGCAGGGCGTGAAGTCGCTCTACCTCGTCGGTAGCGACTACGTCTTCCCGCAGACCGCCAACCGCATCATCAAGGCGTATGCCGAGGCCAACGGCATCGAGATCAAGGGTGAGGACTACACCCCGCTCGGCTCCACCGACTTCTCCACCATCGTCAACAAGGTGCGCACCGCCGACGCCGACGCGGTGTTCAACACCCTCAACGGCGATTCCAACGTCGCGTTCTTCCGCGAGTACACCAACGCCGGCCTGAACGCGAAGGACATGCCGGTCGTCTCGGTGTCCATCGCCGAGGAGGAGGTGGGGGGCATCGGTGCGCAGAACATCGAGGGCCAGCTCACCGCATGGAACTACTACCAGACCGTCGACTCGCCCGAGAACACGTCCTTCGTCGAGGCGTACAAGGCGAAGTACGGCGCGAACAAGCCGACCTCCGATCCCATGGAAGCCGCTTACACCTCGGTCCACCTGTGGAAGAACACCGTCGAGAAGGCCGGATCGTTCGAGGTCGACGACGTCGTCGAAGCTGCCGACGGCGTGACCTTCGAGGCCCCCGAGGGCACCGTGACCATCGACGGCGACAACCACCACATCACCAAGACCGCCCGCATCGGTGAGATCCGCGGCGACGGGCTGATCTACACCGTGTGGGAGTCCGACGGTGCCATCGAGCCCGACCCGTACCTCGAGTCCTACGACTGGGCTTCGGGCCTGTCCGGTAACTGACAGCACGAGCCGACGAGGGAGACGACATGGATGTCCTTGTAGGACAGTTCTTCACAGGATTGAGTATCGGATCGATCCTGTTGCTGGCAGCGCTGGGGCTGTCGCTGACGTTCGGCCAGATGGGCGTGATCAACATGGCCCACGGCGAATTCATCATGGCCGGCAGCTACACGGCGTTCGTCGTGCAGCAGGTGATCTCCTCGGCCGGGGTGTCCTTGTTCGTCTCCCTGCTCGTCGGCTTCCTGGTGGGCGGTGTGATGGGGGTGCTGCTCGAGGTCACCCTCATCCGCCGCATGTACCACCGCCCGCTCGACACCCTGCTCGTGACCTTCGGTGTGGGCCTGCTGCTCCAGCAGGCCGCCCGCGACATCTTCGGCGCCCCCGCCGTCAACGTCGTCGCACCGTCCTGGCTCTCCGGCGGGGTCGAGATCCTCGGAGCGGTGGTCCCCAAGACCCGCCTCTTCATCCTGGCCCTGGCCGTGATCTGTGTGATCGCGCTGATCGCGTCGATGAAGTACACCCCGATAGGACGACGGATCCGCGCCGTGGTGCAGAATCGCGATCTCGCCGAGACCGTGGGCATCTCGTCCCGCCGCACCGACATCACCACTTTCTTTCTCGGCTCCGGCCTGGCCGGTCTCGCCGGTGTCGCCCTGACCCTGATCGGCTCCACCAGCCCGACCGTCGGGCAGTCGTACCTGATCGACGCCTTCCTCGTGGTCGTCATCGGTGGTCTCGGCCGGATCGAGGGCGCGGTGCTCGCGGCCGTCGCACTGGGCCTGCTCACTTCGTTCATCGAGTACTCCACGACCGCCTCGATCGCGAAGGTGATCGTGTTCGTACTCATCGTGATCTTCCTGCAGGTCCGCCCGCAGGGCCTGTTCGCCGTCAAGACGAGGAGCCTGGTCTGATGTCCGTGACCCTGTCGGCCCGCACCTTCACACAAGCCGGACCCGCCCGTATCATCACCCGCCCCGGACCCACCCGTACCGCAGCGGGATTCGCGCTCGCCGCACTGATCCTGTTCGGTCTTGCCCCGGCGGTGCTCTCCGATTTCCGGCTCGGCCTGCTCGGCAAGTTCCTGTGCTTCGCGATCGTCGCCGTCGGGATCGGCCTGGCCTGGGGTCGCGGCGGCATGCTCACCCTCGGCCAGGGTGTGTTCTTCGGCCTCGGCGCCTACATCATGGCGATGCACCTGAAGATCGCCGACGCGCAGCTCCGCGGCGATTCGGTTCCGGACTTCATGCAGATCGCCGGCATCCGCGAACTACCCGCCTACTGGGTGCCGTTCACCTCGCCCGCCGTGACGCTGCTGGCGATCCTGATCGTGCCGGCCCTGATCGCCGCGCTGCTCGGCTTCGGGGTGTTCGCCCGCCGCGTCAAGGGTGCCTACTTCGCGATCCTCTCCCAGGCCCTGGCCGCCGCCTTCGCGATCCTGCTCGTCGGTCAGCAGTCCACCGGAGGGTCCAACGGGCTCAACCGTTTCCGTACCTTCTTCGGCTACGACCTGTCCGATCCGGTGAACAAGCGGATGCTGTTCTTCATCGTCGCGGCGATCCTGCTGCTCGTCGTCGCCGCGACCCGCCAGCTCATGCAGTCCCGTTACGGCGAACTGCTCGTCGCGGTGCGCGACCAGGAAGAGCGCGTCCGTTTCCTGGGCTACGACCCGGCCCTGATCAAGGTCGTCGCCTACACCGTCGCCGCCTTCTTCGCCGGCGTCGCCGGGGCGATGTTCGTGCCCATCGTCGGCATCATCTCCCCCGCCGACGTCGGCATCGTCCCGTCGATCGCGTTCCTCATCGGCGTGGCCATCGGCGGACGCAACACCCTGCTCGGCCCGGTCCTCGGTGCCATCGGCGTCGCCTGGGCACAGACCGCCCTGTCGGAGAGCTTCCCCTCCGCCTGGACTTACGCCCAGGGCCTGCTGTTCATCGTCGTCGTCGGCTTCTTCCCCGCCGGCCTGGCCGGAGTGATCACCCTGCTGCGCCGGCGCCGCAGCCCCACCCCTCCGGATCCGACATCCGAACCCGAACCCGATTCCGATCCCGCCGACCTTCCCGCGATGGAGCGCGCCCGATGAGCACACCCGTCTACGGCGGCAACGCCGGTATGAGCAGCGACTACCTCGAGATCCGCGACCTGCGTGTCACCTTCGACGGCTTCACCGCCGTCGACGGCGTCGACCTGACCCTCCTCCAAGGCGACCTGCGGTTCCTCATCGGCCCCAACGGTGCCGGCAAGACGACCCTGGTCGACGCCGTCACCGGCCTGGTGCCCGCGACCGGGTCGATCACCAAGTCCGGCGTCGAACTGCTCGGCAAGAAGACCCACAGGATC
>NZ_AJVB01000015.1:0-26552 GCF_000278445.1 Rhodococcus sp. R1101 | reverse complement strand
ATCCGGATGCGGAGGTGTTCGGCTTCGACATCGATGCGCCGTCGGTCGAACTCGCCCGATCGAACCTCGCGGAAAATGCCGATGTGGCGCAACGGGTCACGTTCACGCAGTGCGATGCGTCCGAACTCCCGGAAGGAAACTTCCGTGCGGCCTTCGCATTCGAGTGCGTCCACGACATGTCGCGGCCGGTCGAGGTGCTGGCCGCAGTACGGCGTTCACTCGCACCCGGCGGCATCATGATCGTCATGGACGAAGCAGTCGCCGACACCTTCACCGCACCGGGCGACGACGTCGAACGGCTCATGTACGGCTACAGCCTCACCATCTGCCTCCCCGATGGCATGAGCCACACACCGAGCGCCGCGACGGGCACCGTCATGCGGCCCGATACCCTGCGCCGCTATGCGCTCGACGCCGGTTTCACGGAGGTCGACGTGCTGCCCATCGAGGACTTCGGGTTCTTCCGCTTCTACCTCCTCCGCACCGAATAACGGGGCCCGCCGGAACTGCGGGGAGGTTGTGGTCGCGTTCTTCGAAATACACGCACACAACCTCCCCGCAGTCCCGCTCAGACGGGCGCACCGGCAGTCCGCAGAGCACGACGCGCCCGATCGACGACGACCTCGGGGCGCCGAGGAAGGAGGTCGGCTCCGACCCGGATGACGGTCCACCCAGCTCCGACAACACCGCGTACCGGTCGATATCGCGAGTGCGCTGCGTCGGGTCGGTCCAGTGATGCGCCCCGTCGTACTCCACGAGCACCCGCCACTGCCTCCATCCCATGTCGGCACGCGCCACGAAACCGGTGTCGCCGAAGATCTCGAGCTGGGTCTCCGGTGAGGGAAGGCCGGCACGGACGAGGAGCAGACGCGTACGGGTCTCGGGCGGTGACGCAGCTCCACCGTCGACGAGGGCGAGCACCTGCGGGACGGCACCGATACCGTGCGCTCCCTTGCTCCTCGTCGCGAGTTCCTCGATCTCACGAACCTTCAGACCGGTCGCGTTGCAAAGCGCGTCGATCGTTTCGATCGCCCGGTCGAGCGGCATCCGGCGGCCGATGTCGAAGGCCGTCTGCGCGGGCGTCGTGACGACCATCCCGTCGACCACACATGTCTCCAGCCTCGGGGCGCGTCGCACCGAAATTCCGGGCACCGACCGGACGTGCTCGGCGCGGACGAGTTCGGCCGCCGCATCCGGGTCGAGCCACCCGGTGCCGTGCACGGCAGCGGCGGAGACTCCTGCGAGCACGCCGCGGCCCTGCGACCACAACCATGCCGCCTTCGCGCGCAGCAGCGGCGTCGCCGGTATTCCTCGTCGGATGTAGACGTCGCGGTGGAGATGGACGAAGTCGCGTGCGAGTCGATGCCGCGTGACGACGCCGGCAGCGAGTGCCACGCGTCCCGAGAACGGTTCGTCGAAGTCGATCACGCGCCGAGCATGCCCGGCGCGACTTACGTCCGGACGCAGCGTCGAGGGCTGGTTGTGGACAACCCGACGTCATCCCCAGGCCGGTCACCTGCGCCGAAAGAAGTTCGGGGAGGTTGTGTCCGGGTCTTTCGAAAAAACCGGACACAGCCTCCCCGAACCGGACGTCGTCTGCTTACGCGACGCGCTCGAAGATCGCGGCCAGCCCCTGGCCGCCACCGATGCACATGGTTTCGAGGCCGTAGCGGGCCTCGCGACGCTGCAGCTCGCGGGCGAGGGTGGCGAGCATGCGTCCGCCGGTCGCGCCCACGGGGTGGCCGAGCGAGATGCCGGAGCCGTGGACGTTGGTGCGCTCGAAGTCGGCCTTGCCGAATTTCCACTCGCGGGTCACCGCGAGGGCCTGCGCGGCGAATGCCTCGTTGAGCTCGATGAGGTCGACGTCGGCGAGGGTGATCCCGGCCCTGGCGAGGGCGACCTCGGTCGCCGGCACGGGTCCGATGCCCATGACCTTGGGCTCGACACCGGCGACGCCCCAGGAGACGAACCGCACCAGCGGGGTCAGGCCCAGCTCGGCGGCCTTCTCCGGGGTGGTGACGATCGCCATGGACGCGGCGTCGTTCTGGCCGCTGGCGTTGCCGGCGGTGACGGTGGCCTCGGGGTCCTGCTTACCCATGATCGGCTTCAGCTGGGCCAGGGTCTCCAGGCTGATGTCCGGGCGGGGGTGCTCGTCGGTGTCGATGACCTCGTCGCCCTTACGGCTGCTGACCGTGACGGGGATGATCTCCTCGGCGAGGATCCCGTTCTTCTGGGCGTGGACGGCACGCAGGTGTGAGTTCAGGGCCAGCTCGTCCTGCTCGTCGCGGGAGATCGAGTACTCGCGACGCAAGTTCTCGGCGGTCTCGATCATGCCGCCGGGCACCGGATAGAAGCGGCCACCGGCGGTCGAGCGGGCGCGGACCAGACCGTCGTGCATCTGCACACCGGTGCGGGCGCCGCCCCAGCGGATGTCGGTGGAGTAGAACGCCGCGTTGCTCATCGACTCGGTACCACCGGCGACGACGAGATCGTGATCGCCGTTACCGACCTGGAAGGCGGCCTGGACGACGGCCTGCAGCCCCGAACCGCAACGACGATCGATGTGCATGCCGGGCACCGTGATCGGCAGACCGGCGTCGAGGGCCACGACGCGGCCGATGGCAGGGGCCTCGCTGTTGCCGTTGCAGTGACCGAGGATGACGTCCTGAACCTGTTCGGGGGCAACACCGGTGCGCTCGAGCAGGCCCTTCAGCGCCGCGACACCGAGGTCGACTGCGGTGAGGGACTTGAACATTCCACCGTAGCGGCCGATCGGGGTACGGACCGGCTCGCAGATGACAACTTCGCGCATGATGACCTTTCGAAAGTGAACGGGTGACGGGGTGGACCGTCACATGAAGCGGCCGCCGGTGACCTCGAGGACGGTGCCGGTCATGTAGGAGGACATATCGGATGCGAGGAACAGTGCGACGGAGGCAATCTCGTCGACCTCGCCGGGACGGCCCATCGGGATCTCGCTCATCTTCTGATCCCATACCTTCTGCGGCATCGCCTCGGTCATCGCCGATCGGATCAGGCCGGGCTGGATGGCGTTGACCCGCACGCCGTGGTGCGCCATCTCCTTGGCGGCGGCCTTGGTCAGGCCGACGATGCCCGCCTTGGCGGCGGAGTAGTTGGTCTGGCCGACCATGCCGACCTTGCCGGACAGCGAGGAGATGTTGACGATCGCGCCGCGCTTGGCCTCACGCATGATCGCGGAGGCCTTGCGGGTGCCGTGCCAGGTGCCCTTCAGGTGTACCGAGACGACCAGGTCGAAGTCTTCTTCGGTCATCGTGCGCATCGTGGCGTCGCGGGTGATACCGGCGTTGTTGACCACCACGTCGAGCGAACCGAAACCGTCGACGGCCTCGGCGAGGAGGGTGTCCCAGTCGGCGGACTCGACGACGTCGGCGCGCACCGCGCGGGCCACGTCGCGGCCGCCGAGCTTCTCCGCAGCGGCGTTCGCGGCGTCGAGATCGAGGTCGCCGATCACGACACGAGCGCCGGCGTCGACGAACTCCTGCGCGATGGCGAAGCCGATTCCCTGAGCGCCACCGGTGATCACGGCGGTACGGTTCTCCAACAGAGACATCCGAGATTCCTTTCGATGGGGCACGCGACGGCCCCCGAATATGTCGATGTTTCCGAATATAACGGCGAACCGGCCGGTAGAGCGGCCCTCATCCATCGAGAATGCCTATACGGGAATGGCGCCATTCGTATTGGACACCTTCCGGCGACCACACGAAGGTTGTAGACATGACACTCTCCATCCCGTCCCCCGAGGTCGACGAAGACGACTTCCGCGAGATCCTCGCGCAGACCCGCACGTTCGTGCGCAACGTGGTCGTGCCGCGCGAGCAGGAGATCGCCGAGACCGATGCGATTCCCGAGGACATCCGCCAGGCCGCGAAGGACATGGGTCTGTTCGGCTACGCCATCCCGCAGCAGTGGGGCGGCCTCGGTCTGAATCTGCAGCAGGACGCGGAACTCGCGATGGAGCTGGGCTACACCACCTTGTCGTTGCGCTCGATGTTCGGCACCAACAACGGCATCGCCGGTCAGGTGCTCGTCAACTTCGGCACCGACGAGCAGAAGGAGCAGTGGCTCGAGGGCATCGCGTCCGGCGACGTCGTGGCCTCCTTCGCCCTGACGGAACCGGGCGCCGGCTCGAACCCGTCGGGTCTGCGCACCAAGGCCGTGCGCGACGGCGACGACTGGGTGATCACCGGTGAGAAGCGGTTCATCACCAACGCTCCGCTTGCGAACCTGTTCGTCGTGTTCGCCCGCACCCGACCGGCCGACGAGAACGGCACCGGCATCGCCGTCTTCCTCGTCCCCGCCGACACCCCCGGCGTTCGGGTGGGCAACAAGGACGCCAAGATGGGCCAGGAAGGCGCCTGGACCGCAGACGTGCATTTCGACGACGTACGCGTGCCGAACTCCGCGCTCGTCGGGGGCAGCGAGGACGTCGGGTACAAGGCCGCGATGGTCTCCCTCGCCCGCGGCCGCGTGCACATCGCCGCGCTGTCGGTCGGGCAGGCCCAGCGCGCCCTCGACGAGTCCGTCACCTACGCCGCGACCGCCACGCAGGGCGGCAACCCCATCGGCAACTTCCAGTTGGTGCAGGCGATGATCGCCGACCAGCAGACCGGCGTCATGGCCGGCCGCGCCCTCGTCCGCGACGCCGCCAAGGCGTGGGTCGAGGAGACCGACCGCCGTATCGCGCCGTCGGTGGCGAAGCTGTACTGCACCGAGATGGTCGGCAAGGTCGCCGATCTCGCGGTGCAGATCCACGGTGGCACCGGTTACATGCGTGAGGTGCCGGTCGAGCGGATCTATCGCGACGTGCGTCTGCTGCGTCTGTACGAGGGCACCAGCGAGATCCAGCGCCTGATCATCGGAGGCGGCCTCGTGAAGCAGGAGCAGAAGAAGAACTCCTGACGCAGATACGGACACGCCCCCGGCATTCGATGCCGGGGGCGTGTCCGGGCGGTGTCAGGAAACCGTCAGGCGCGAACGCAGATCCGTCTTGAGGATCTTGCCTGCAGCGGAGGTCGGAAGGGCCTCGACCATCACTACCTCGCGAATCTTCTTGTAGGGCAAGACACGTTCGGCGACGAACGCCTTCAGCTCCTCCTCGTCGACATCCTCGCCGGCAATCGGGACGACGAAGGCGACGGGCTCCTGGCCCACGGCACCGACGTCACGACCCACCACCGCGGCGGTGGACACCTTCGGGTGCGTCACCAGAATCTCCTCGAGCTCACGTGGATACACGTTGTAGCCCTTGTAGATCAACATGTCCTTCGCCCGGTCGGCGATGAACACGTAACCGTCGGCGTCCACATAGGCGATGTCGCCGGTCGCGAGCCAGCCGTCGACGTACTGCTCGGCTGTGATGTCCGGATGCCCGAGGTAACCACCGGTGACCTGGGGACCACGCACCCACAGCTCTCCCCGCTCGTCCGGCCCGAGGACGACCGACGGGTCGCCCTGCGCGCGGATCTGCACCTCGGTGTCGAAGATCGGCAGTCCGACGCTGCCGAGGCGGTATTCGGTGCCGACGACGAGCGGCATCGCCGTGACCACGCACGTGCCCTCGGTCAGCCCGTACCCCTCGGCGATACGCGCATTGGGGAATGCGCGCTCGAGACTGTCGAGGGTCACGTGGTCGATCGGCGCCGCACCGGACGCGACGACCCGCACGGTCGACAGATCCCGGACAGCGACGTCGGGGTGCTCGGCAAGCGCATGCCACATGGCGGGACTGCCCGTGATGTAACTGGCTTCGTACTGCTCGATCAGCGCGAGCATGCGACCCGGCTCGAACCGTCCCGCAAGCACCTGGGTCAGGCCGCAGGCGAGGAGGAACGAGGTGTTGATCAACGCGTGTGCGTGGAACAGCGGGGATACCACGATCGTGGCCCCGTGGGCCGGGACGACGCCCGCAACGTCCAGGCCGTCGATCGGTTCGAGCGAGATCCGCCCGTCGACGTCGGCGACCAGCTGATGGCCGGCTCGCCACGCACACATCTGGGTGACGTTTCCGACGACGTTGCGCTGCAGTACCCGCACTCCCTTCGAAATGCCGGTCGTGCCACCGGTATACGCGATGTGCGCGATGTCGTCCGGGCCGGTGACGACCGGCTCGAATGTCGTGGGACGTCCCTCCAGTGCATCACCGAAATGCACGGCACGGGAACCGTTCACCGCCTCGGCGGAGACGACTGCGATCAAGCGGACACTCGTCCCCTCCGCGGCTCGGAGCAAGGTGTCGAGTTGCGCGGCACCGGTGACCGCCACGACAGCGGAGGTCTCCTCGATCTGGCGCCGCAGACCGGGTTCGGGCTGGAGCGGATTGACCAGCGTGACCACCGCCCCCACCCGGAGCGCGCCGTAGTAGGCGATGTGGAACTCGACGCAGTTGCCCAGGTGCAGGAGAACGACGTCGCGGGCTCGCACCCCGGCCTCGTGGAGCACGCTCGCGAACTGCGCCGACCGTGCGTCGAGGTCGTTGTAGGTGAGGACCCGGTCGCCGTCGATCACTGCCGGCCGGTCGCCGTAGACGGCGGCGAGGCTCGGCGCCCACACCGCCATCGTCGTCGCCGGGTACGACAGCCTTCGCTGTGCGAGATCGGAAGCCGAAGTCATGGTCGACGCCCGGCTCAACGCGGTGCCATACGGATGGCGCCGTCGAGGCGGATGGTCTCACCGTTGAGGTAGCCGTTCTCGAGGATGTCGGTCGCGAGGCGGCCGAACTCGTCGGGGCTGCCCAGACGGGAGGGGTTGGGCACCGTCGCCTCGAGCGACTTGCGGACGTCGTCGCGCAGACGGGCGAGCAGCGGAGTGTCCATGATGCCCGGGGCGATGGTGTTGACGCGGATGCCCTTGCTGGCGAGGTCGCGTGCGGCGACGATCGTCATGCCGACGATGCCGGCCTTGGACGCCGAGTAGTTGATCTGGCCGATCTGGCCCTCGAAGGCCGCGACCGAGGCGGTCATGACGACGGCGCCGCGCTCGTCCTCGATGAGGTCGAGTTCGGCCATGCGCTCGGCGCCGAGGCGCAGCGCGTTGAACGAGCCGATGAGGTTGAGGCGGATCACGAACTCGAAGTCCTCGAGCGAACCGGCCTTGCCCTCCTTGTCGAGGACACGCATCTTGCGTCCGGCGCCGGCGCAGTGCACGACACCGCGCAGACCGCCGCGTTCGTGCGCGACATCCAGTGCTGCTGCGAACTGCTCCGAATCGGTCACGTCGCCGGGGGCGAAGACGGCGCCGTCGCCGAGCTCCTTCGCGATCTCCTCACCGTTCGAGCCGGGGAGGTCGATGAGGGTGACGTTGCCGCCGACCGCCAGGACGCGACGTGCGGTGGCGAGGCCGAGACCGGATGCTCCGCCGGTGACGGCGACGGACAGACCTTTGAGTTCCATTGTGCTTCCTTCGAGTTCGTAGCAGCTGGGTGACGAAGTGAAATCAGAACGGCTCGGAGAGCTTTCGAATCAGAGCACTTCGAGGATGGTGGCGTTGGCCATGCCGCCGGCCTCGCACATCGACTGCAGGCCGAAACGGATGCCGTTGTCGCGCATGTGGTGCACGAGGCGGGTCATGAGGATGGCACCGGATCCGCCGAGCGGGTGACCGACACCGATCGCGCCGCCGAGCGGGTTGAGGCGGTCGGGCTTCGCGCCGGTCTCGACCTGCCATGCGAGCGGCACCGGTGCGAACGCCTCGTTGATCTCGAAGGCGCCGATGTCGTCGATGGACAGGCCGGAACGCTTCAGTGCCTTCTCGGTGGCGGGGATCGGGCCGGTGAGCATGACGACCGGGTCGTCGGCGGCGACGACGGCGGTGTGGATGCGGGCGAGCGGGGTCCAGCCTTGTGCCGCAGCGTATTCGCTGGTGGTGATGAGCAGGGCACCGGCGCCGTCGGAGATCTGCGAGGAGTTGCCGGCGTGGATCACCCCGTCCTCCTTGAAGACCGCCTTCAGCTCGGCGAGCGAGTCGAGGCTGCCGCCGCGGCGGATACCCTCGTCGGTGGCGAAGTCGCCGACCGGAGCGATCTGTCCGGTGAAGGCGCCCGCGTCGGTAGCGGCCGCGGACAGTTCGTGCGAGCGCAGCGAGAATTCGTCGAGTTGCGTGCGGGAGAAGCCCCACTTCTCCGCGATCATCTCGGCGCCGATGCCCTGGCTGAAACCCGCGACCTCGAAACGGTCGAGCACGTTCTGCGGGAAGGGCCGACCGTCCTTGCCGGCGCTGCCCATCGGCACGCGGCTCATGGACTCGACACCACCGGCGATCACCACGTCGTTCTGTCCGGAGATGACGGTCGCGGCGGCGAAGGACACGGCCTGCTGGCTCGATCCGCACGCGCGGTTGATCGTGGTGGCGGGCACGGTGACCGGCCACCCGGCCGCGAACACGGCGCTGCGCGAGACGATTCCGGCCTGGTCGCCGACCTGGCTCACGCAACCCCACTGGACGTCGTCGATCGTGGCGGGGTCGAGGCCGGTCCGCTCGGCCAGCACGGTCAGCACGTGTGCGGACAGGTTGACGGGGTGGATCTCGGACAGTGCACCACCGCGACGTCCGATGGGAGAACGGACGGCGTCGACGATCACGGCATCGCGCATGCGAATCGGTCCTTTGCTGTTGCGGGACACGGCTGCCGGGCAACCGTGATGGGAAACGACGACCGGCCGGGTGGTGGTCCTCACAGTCGAGGAGACCATGCACCCGGCCGGTAGGGGAAAGTCTTTCGGCGGAAGCTTCCGTTAGGTGGAAGCTATGCCGAACCGGTCAGGCCGCGGCCCGGATGATCTTGCGATCGCGCTCCGGGTTCGCAAGGAACAGGACCAGGACCGCGGCGAGCGCACCGAGTGCACCGATGACCTGGAAGGCCGTTGCGTAGCCCTCTGCCGCAGTGGCGGCGTTGTCGACGAGGACACCCGTGCCGTAGGGGGCGACGAGACCGCCGACGGCCATCAGCGCGAGGAAGACACCCATCGTGCCGGCGGTCTGCTGCGGCGGGCACAGCTCGGAGATCGCGGCGTTGATGAGCGGGAACGCGATGGCACCGAATCCGTAACCGATGGAGACGACCGCGACGGCGAGACCCGGCGTGCCGATGGAGGGGAGGAAGACCAGGATGGTACCGCAGATGAGCACGCCGACGGCGGGCACGATGATGCGGACGACCCGCGAGCGGTAGCCCTTGGCGCTGAGACGGTCGGTGACCGTGCCCGAGCTGATCATGAGGAACAGACCGATGATGGACGGCAGGGCGAACATCGAGCCGGCCTGCAGAGCGCTGTAGCCGAGACCGACCTCGAAGTAGGACGGCAGCCAGGTCAGGACGACGGTGGTCAACGCGTAGACGACCATGATCAGGATCGCACAGCTGAGGAAGGTGCGGGTGAGGAAGATCTTCCGCCACGGTACGGACGGTTCGGTCTGCACGGCGGAGGCGGCGGTCGCGGCGCCCTTGACGGCCTTGCTGGTGTAGGGGCCTTCCTTCCAGCCGAGGAGCCAGCAGCCCATCCAGACCGCACCGAGGATCGACAGCGAGATCAGCGCGGCACGCCATCCCCACTCGACGGTGATGAAGGCCAGGACGGGAGCGAGGGCGATCTTGGCGACCGAGGCGGAACCGGCCAGGAAGGCGCCGGGCAGGCCACGCTTGGCCGGCGGGTGCCACGAGTACGCGGCGGTGTGCATGAGCGCCGAGCTCGGTCCTTCGGCGAGACCGAGCAGCATGCGCGTGACCACCAGCATCGTGAAGCTCGCGCTGACGACGAGCGGCAGCATGACCACCGACCAGATCAGGCCGAGGGCCAGCAGTGCCCAGCGGAGGGTCATGTACTTGTTCAGCGGCCCGGCGAAGAATCCGCCGACGGTGAATGTGACGAAGAACAGCGAACCGACCAGGCCGATCTGGGAGGAGCTCATTCCGAGCTCACGCGCCAGGGGCTGGGCGATGATGCCGAGGACGGCCTTGTCGGCGTAGTTGACGACGTAGAGGAAGATGACCAGGCCGGTCATGCTCCACGCGCGGCCGGGGGTCACGAGAGGTGTCGAGCCGGTCACCGGCCGGCCGGGTCCGTCGGAGGTGGCCGACTTGTCGTGCGCGATTTCGCCTGTGGTCACTGAGAGTCCCTTCAGAACTCGAGCGGGATGGCCGACTTGCGAACAATCTGCATGTCGCTGTCGGAAGAACGTCACGCCTGGCGTCTGCATGTATTGAACGTGAGCCAGGTCACCCGGCACAAAGAGCGGAAGGCGAACCAATCGATCACTGAAACCTATGACCCCTCACCGGGCGGATTCGGGCCGCATCGAGTATTGGTCTGCGCTAACCGAGCGATAGCCGATCGGCGCTGGTCCCGGCGGCAGAACCTGGGCATGCTGACTGTGCCCGAAACAATCTGCGACGACGAGCGAGCCCAGCATGAACTCCACCGCTTCCACCGACGAGCTGCCCTCGTCCACTGCACCCCTCGCGGGAGTGCGCGTGGTCGAGGTGTCCAGCTTCGTGGCCGCACCCCTGTGCGGCATGACCCTGGCCGCGCTCGGCGCCGACGTGATCCGGGTCGACCCGATCGGCGGTGCCGCCGACTACCGTCGCTGGCCGGTCACCGACGACAACGAGTCGATCTACTGGGCCGGCCTGAACAAGGGCAAGCGGTCGTTCGCAGCGGATTTCCGTAATGCGGACGCGCAGAATCTGATCCGCGACCTGATCATCGATGCCGGCGTGCTGGTCACCAACGCTGCCGGTCGCTCGTGGCTCGACTACGACGAGCTCGCCGCGATCCGCCCCGACCTGATCCACGTGCAGGTCCTCGGTCGCGCCGACGGCACCGGTGCCGTCGACTACACCGTCAACGCCGCCGCGGGTTTCCCGCAGGTCACCGGCGCCGAGAACGTCTCGACCCCGGTCAACCACGTGCTGCCCGCCTGGGACGTCTCGTGCGGCCTGTACGCCGCCCTCTCGGTCGCCTCGGCCGTCTATCGCCGCGAGATCACCGGTGCCGGAACGAAGGTCGTGCTTCCGCTCGAGGACGTCGCGTTCGCGACCGTCGGCAATCTCGGCTACATCGCCGAGGCCCAGCTCGGCCGTCCCGTCCGGGAGAAGGTCGGCAACTCCGTCTACGGCACCTACGGCGGTGACTTCGCCACCAGCGACGGCGCACGCTTCATGATCGTCGCGCTCACGCCGCGACATTTCCGCGATCTCACCGGGCTCACCGGCACCGCCGACGCCGTGGCAGCCCTCGAATCCGCACTGGGCGTGGACTTCCGCGACGAGGGCACCCGGTTCGAACACCGCCACGTGCTGAACAGCCTGTTCGGCGCCTGGTTCTCCCGCCACACCGCCGACGAGGTCGAGAAGGCCCTGGCCGGCACCTCGATCCTGCACGAGCGCTACCGCACCTTCGCCGAGCTCGCCGCCGACCCGCGCGTGACCGACAACCCGATGTTCCACAAGCTCGACCAGCCGCGCATCGGCAGCTACCACGCACCGAGCACCCCGATGTCCTTCGACGGCCGGTACCCCGAGGTCCGTCCCGCGCCGGCCAACGGCGACGACACCGCCGAGGTGCTCACCGAACATCTCGGGCTGACCGACGACGAGGTCGACGCCCTCGCAGCATCCGGCACCATCCGCATCTCCCCGAAAGAGCACGCATGACCCGCCTCGCCCAGACCCTCGGTCTGACGGAATTCCAGTCCCAGATCCTCGACACGGTCCGCACCTTCGTCGACCGCGAGATCATCCCGAACGCTCAGGAACTCGAGCACTCGGACACCTACCCGCAGGCCATCGTCGACCAGATGCGCGAGATGGGCCTGTTCGGGCTGATGATCCCCGAAGAGTACGGCGGACTCGGCGAGTCGCTGCTGACCTACGCGCTGTGCGTCGAAGAACTCGCCCGCGGCTGGATGAGCGTCTCGGGTGTCGTCAACACGCACTTCATCGTCGCGTACATGATCCGCCGGCACGGCACCGAAGCGCAGAAGCGGTACTACCTGCCGCGCATGGCCACCGGCGAGGTCCGCGGCGCGTTCTCGATGTCCGAGCCCGAACTCGGCTCCGACGTCGCTGCCATCCGCACCAAGGCCAAGCGCGACGCCGACGGCGACTACGTCATCAACGGCCAGAAGATGTGGCTGACCAACGGCGGCAGCTCCACCCTCGTCGCAGCGCTGGTCAAGACCGAGGAAGGTTCCGACAAGCCCCACAAGAACCTGACCACCTTCCTGGTCGAGAAGCCCGCTGGCTTCGGTGAGGTCGTCCCGGGCGTCACCATCCCCGGCAAGATCGACAAGATGGGCTACAAGGGCATCGACACCACCGAACTCGTCTTCGACAACTACAAGGCATCGGCCGATTCGATCCTCGGCGGTGAGCCCGGCAAGGGCTTCTTCCAGATGATGGACGGCGTCGAGATCGGCCGCGTCAACGTCTCGGCGCGTGCCTGCGGTGTCGCGATCCGCGCCTTCGAGCTCGCCGCACGGTACGCCCAGCAGCGCACCACCTTCGGCAAACCCATCGCCCAGCACCAGGCGATCTCGTTCTCCCTCGCGGAGATGGCCACCAAGGTCGAGGCGGCCCACCTGATGATGGTCAACGCCGCCCGCCTGAAGGACTCGGGTGAGCGCAACGACGTCGCCGCCGGCATGGCGAAGTACCTCACCAGCGAGTACTGCTCCGAGGTCACCCAGGCCAGTTTCCGCATCCACGGCGGCTACGGCTACTCCAAGGAATACGAGATCGAGCGTCTCATGCGCGAGGCTCCCTTCCTGCTGATCGGTGAGGGCACCAGCGAGATCCAGAAGACCATCATCAGCAAGGGCATCCTCCGCAACTACGCACTGTAATAGATTGCGCCGCAATTGGATCGGTTTCCAACCTATACATCCGGAAGGACAACGCGTGAAGCGTACGGTATTCGACGAGGATCACGAGGCGTTCCGGCAGACGGTGCGCGACTTCATCGCCAAGGAAGTCACTCCCGTCTACCACGAGTGGGAAGACGCCGGCCACCCGCCGCGCACGTTCTACAACCGCCTCGGCGAACTGGGCATCCTCGGAATCCAGGCGCCCGAGGAGTTCGGTGGCGGCGGCGAGTCGTCACTCAAGTTCAACGTTGTCGTCGCCGAGGAAACCTCCGCTGCCGGCGTGACGTTCGGCTCGTACTCGGTGCACTCGAACCTGATCCTGCCGTACCTCATGGAAAACGCCACCGACGAGCAGAAGCAGCGGTGGATCCCCGGATTCGCTTCGGGCGAGCTGATGTTCGCGATCGCAATGACCGAGCCCGGCACCGGTTCCGACCTCGCCAACATCGCGACCACCGCGAAGCTGTCGGAGGACGGCAGCCACTACGTCGTCAACGGCGCGAAGACGTTCATCACGGGCGGCGCCCTCGCCGATCGCATCCTCGTGGTGTGCCGGACGACTCCGTTCGATCCCGACAACCGTCGCGGTGGTCTGTCGATCCTGGTCGTCGACACCACCTCCGACGGTTTCTCCGTCGGACGCAAGCTCGACAAGATCGGCCTCAAGGCCTCCGACACCGCCGAACTGTCGTTCGACGACGTGAAGGTGCCCGTCACCGATCTGCTCGGCAAGGAGGGTGAGGCCTTCTCGTACCTGACGCAGAACCTCGCCCAGGAACGCCTGACGATCGCGTTCGGTGCTGCCGCCACCGCCGCGGCCGCCATCCAGCACGCGATCGCATACACCAAGGAGCGCAAGGTTTTCGGCAAGCCCGTCGCCTCGTTCCAGAATTCCAAGTTCGTGCTCGCCGAGTGCTCGACGGAACTGCAGGCGATGCAGATCATGGTCGACAACGCGATCGAGCTCAACGACCGCGGTGAGCTGTCGGTGGCCGACGCGGCCCGCGCGAAGCTGTTCTCGACCGAGGCGGCCGGCCGCATCATCGACAAGTGCCTGCAACTGCACGGTGGGTACGGATACATCACCGAATACCCCATCGCGCGCCTGTACGCGGACACCCGTGTCAGCCGCATCTACGGCGGCACCAGCGAGGTCATGAAGACGATCATCGCCAAGGATCTCGGCCTGTAGGTCTGCTGAACCATTTCGGTGGAGTGGACCCCGCGACCCGGGGTCCACTCCACCGAAGTCTTTTCCGGCTATCGTCTTGCCCCATGCAACTGCTCGTGAAATCGAAACGGGTCATCGAGGCTCGGCTCAGTAATTCCGCGGTCCGGGCACTGTCCGGGTCGATGGTGGCCTACGAGGGACAGATCACTTTCAAGTCCGCCGGGTTCGGCGGTGGCGAAGGCGTTCTCGCCGGTCTGCGGCAACGTGCGACCGGCGAGGGCCTGTCCCTCATGGAATGCGCCGGCACGGGCGTCGTGTATCTCGCGCACCAGGCGCAGGACGTCACGATCCTGGAGTTGAACAACGAGACCCTGCAGGTCGAATCCGAGCAGCTGCTCGCCCTGAGCGGAAACCTGAACACCGACGTCACCTTCGCAGGCCTGCGTGGCGGCATGAGCGGGCAGGGGCTGTTCACCACCACCGTCACCGGCACCGGACAGGTCGCGTTGCTGTCGGCCGGGGGTCCGCTCATCCATCTCGAGGTATCGCCACAGTATCCGCTCGTCGTCGATCCCGACGCCTTCGTGTGCGCGAAAGGCCAACTCTCGCAGTCGTTCGTCACCGACGTGTCGTGGCGCTCGGCCATCGGCCAGGGCAGCGGCGAGGCGTTCTCCTTGAAATGGGACGGCGTGGGCGTCGTCTCCATCCAGCCGGCGGAACGGTAGGAACAGATGAGCTTCACGAAGATCAACGGCAAGGTCGTCCGTGTCGACCTGCGGCAGTCCGGTCCCGTCGTGGCACGGCGCGGCGCGATGCTGTTCTACACCGGCAACGTGCGGTTCTCCCCTCACGGCGTTCCCGGCGGGGCCGGGGGTGCGCCCGGCCTCGGCGGACTCGCCGGCATGGCGGGGCGCATGCTGCAGGGTGAGCACGAGGCCACGATGCTCGCGCAGGGCGACGGTGTCGTGCACTACGGCTTCCGTGGACTCGAGACACACATTGTCGACATGTCCGCCGGCGGGGAACTGTGCGTGGAGGCGTCCCGCCTGCTCGCTCACACACCCGGACTGCAGTCCGCCGTCGTCTCGGTGGCCGCAGCCTCCGGTGGCGGCGGTGGCGGTGGGGGTCTGCTCGGTGCGCTGCGGGGCGCGGCCACCGGCGCGATGACCGGCACGGGCATGTTCACCACCCGGCTGACCGGCCAGGGTGCGGCGGTGCTGCTCGCCCACGGCGGAGTGTTCGAGCTGCAGGTGGGGGGCCCGACTCCGGTGGTCGTCGACCCGCAGGCGTTCGTGGCGTCCTACGGCGCGGTCCGCACCGAGCTGAAGTCCTCGATGAGCTGGCGGAACGTCGGGCGCACCGGCGGGGAGGCCATGCAACTCGAGTGCACCGGTCAGGGAATCGTCTACGTGCAGGCATCGGAGGAGAAACTGTGAGTACCATCCTGAATCCCTCGAGCTTCACGGGCAGCGACAACGTGCCCGGCAACTCGTACGCCTACTGCATCGACCTGCAGTCGCCGTGGTTCCTGTCGAAGGGCGCGATGATCGCCTACTACGGGCAGATGCAGTTCTCGGCGCTCACCCACGGTTTGCAGGGCGGCCTGCTGCAGATGGTGGCGCAGCAGTTCTCGGCGCCGCTCTATCTCGGCGACTACGTCGTCGCCGAGGGCTTCGGGAAGCTGATCCTCGGCGACCGCGGCTACGACATCAACTCCTACGACCTCGACGACGGCAACCTCACCATCCGTCAGGCGAACCTGCTCGCGTTCGAGCCGGGCCTGTCGTTGAACCAGTCGATCGTGCCGGGCTTCCTCACCCTGATCGGCACGGGCCGGTTCCTCGCGTCGTCGAACGGCCCGGTGATGTTCGCCGAACCGCCGTTGCGGGTCGATCCGGAGGCGCTGGTCGGATGGGCCGACTGTCCGTCTCCCAGCCACCACTACGACGAATCGTGGATCACCGGCTTCGTCTCTGCCGGGGCGCGCCGTTTCGGGGTGCAGTCGGGCGAGGAGCGGCAATTCGATTTCACCGGTGCGGGCACCGTCCTGATCCAGTCCAGCGAGAAGGTCCTCGACGATTCACCGCTGGTGCGCACGATCGAGAACCAGATCCCGGGCCTCACGTCGCCGGGACTACAGCGGATCAACCAGGTGGTGTCGCAACAGATGCAACAACAGCAACAGCTGTGACACACCCTGGCGGGGAACTGGGTACAACACCGATCCGCACCCCTCGTTCTGTGACTACGCTCACAAGCTAGGCTAGCCTAAGCCGGTGTAAGGTTTGGACTACCTAAGTGAGTGTTCCCTCGGTCGCAGAAAGGTGGCTCTGATGATCGTCTGCAGTTGCCACGCTCTTACCCACCACCACATCGAGGCCGAGGTGGCTGCGGGAGCACGGTGCACCCGCGAGGTGAGTGCCAAGTGCCGTGCCGGCACCGATTGCGGCAGCTGCGTCCGGAACATCTCGGCGATCATCCGGCAGGCACGCGGGCGGAATGAGACCATCGAACTCGAGACCGCCGTGTAGCCAGCCCCTACCCGGCGGTAAACCTGATGGTTCACCCCGGGAGGTGCCATGAAGGGCGACAAGAAGGTCATCGAGTTGCTCAACGAACAACTCACCGCCGAGCTCACCGCGATCAACCAGTACTTCCTGCATTCGAAGATGCAGGACAACCGCGGATGGGCGAAACTCGCGAAACACACCCGCGACGAGTCGTTCGACGAGATGCGTCACGCCGAGAGACTCACCGATCGGATTCTGTATCTCGACGGGCTCCCCAACTACCAGCGCCTCGGGGCGTTGCGTCTGGGCCAGACCGTCAAGGAGATGCTCGAGGCCGACCTGCAGGTGGAGATCGAGGCCCGCGACCGGCTCCGGAAGGGATCGGAGTACATGCGCTCGGTCAGCGACATCACCTCGGCCAACATCTTCGAGGAGATCCTCGCCGACGAGGAGGAACACATCGACTATCTCGAAACCCAGCTCGATCTGATCGAGCAGCTCGGTGAGCCGTTGTACCTCGCCCAGCACATCTCTCCGCCGGAATAACCCGGCACGACGGAACGGGCCGCGGCACTGCGCCGCGGCCCGTTTCTCTATGCTGTGGGACACACCAGCCCGTCGTCGGTGGAGAGGAAGACCATGAGCGATTCGTCCGTGACCGTGGTGCACAACGCCGAGAAGCAACGTTACGAAGTCCGGGACGACGACGCCGTCATCGGGTACACGCAGTACCACCCCGACGACGACGGTCGCCTCGTCTTCGACCACACCGAGATCGACAAGGGCTACTCCGGGCAGGGACTCGGGGGTACACTCGTCGGTTTCGCTCTCGACGACGTCCGTGAACGCGGCAAGCGCATCGTCGCGATCTGCTCGTACGTCGACAAGTTCGTCACCGAACACCCCGACTACCAGGATCTGACTGCCTAGACATGCACGCGGGCGCGGCACGACCGGATGGGTCGTGCCGCGCCCGACGCAGCTGTTCCGGTCGGATGCGACCGGATCAGTGTCCTGCGCGGTTGCGCAGGTCGAGTGCGACGTCGGTGATCATGTCCTCCTGACCACCGACGAGCCCGCGGCGGCCGATCTCGACGAGGATGTCGCGGGTGTCGAGACCGTAGATGCTCGCGGCAGTCTCGGCGTGACGCAGGAAGCTCGAGTACACGCCGGCGTAGCCGAGGGTGAGGGTCTCGCGGTCGACCTGAACCGGACGGTCCTGCAGCGGACGCACGAGATCGTCGGCGGCGTCCTGCAGCCCGAACAGATCGCAGGAGTGCTTCCAGCCGAGCAGGTCGGCGACGGCGACGAACGGCTCGATCGGGCAGTTGCCGGCACCGGCACCGTGTCCGGCCAGCGATGCGTCGACGCGGATGACGCCTTCCTCGACGGCACACACGGAGTTGGCGACCGACAGCGACAGGTTCTGGTGCGCGTGGATGCCGATCTGAGTGGTCTCGTTCAGGACCTCACGGTAGGCACGCACACGCTCGCGGACACCGTCCATCGTGAGGCGTCCGCCGGAGTCGGTGACGTAGACGCAGTCGGCACCGTAGGACTCCATGAGCTTCGCCTGCCGGGCGAGCTCCTCGGACGGAGCCATGTGCGACATCATCAGGAAGCCGGACACGTCCATGCCGAGTTCCTTCGCCGCGGCGATGTGCTGCGCGGAGACGTCGGCCTCGGTGCAGTGCGTCGCGATACGCACCGACCGCACGCCGATCTCGTAGGCGCGCTTCAGCTCGTGGACGGTTCCGATTCCGGGCAGGAGCAGCGTGGTGAGAGTCGCCGAGTTGATCGCTCCCGCTGCGGCTTCGAGCCACTCCCAGTCGGTGTTGCTGCCGGGGCCGTAGGTCAGGGAGTGACCGGCGAGACCGTCGCCGTGCGACACCTCGATGGCGTCCACACCGGCACGGTCGAGCGCACCGGCGATCTTCGCGACGTCCTGCGGCGTGATGCGGTGACGGATGGCGTGCATGCCGTCGCGCAGGGTCACGTCCTGGATGTACAGAGCCGTTCCGTCGCCTGCGAATTCGCGAGTCGTCGTCGTTGCCGCGGTCATGCCGTCACCTGATCCTTCGTGCGTGCCGCTACGGCGCGTGCGACCTGCAGCGCCGCAGAGGTCATGATGTCGAGATTGCCCGCGTACTCGGGCAGATAGTGTGCTGCGCCCTTGACCTCGAGGAACACCGCGACCTTCCACAGGGGACCGGTGTGGTCGGTGAGCGTCGCCATGGACTCGGTGACCTCGGTGAACTGCACCTCCTGCTTGAGGGCGTAACCGGGCACGTACTCCTGGACCTTCGCGACCATCGCTTCGACGGACGCGACGATCTCGTCCTTGCGGTCCTCGCCGACGAGCGCGAGCACGGTGTCGCGCATGATCATCGGCGGTTCGGCCGGGTTGAGGATGATGATCGCCTTGCCGCGCGTGGCACCACCGATCTTCTCGATGGCCTGCGAGGTGGTCTCGGTGAACTCGTCGATATTGGCGCGGGTACCGGGACCGGCCGACTTCGAGGAGATCGAAGCGACGATCTCGGCCCAGTGCACCTTGGTGACCTGGGAGATAGCGGCGACGATCGGGATCGTCGCCTGTCCACCGCAGGTGACCATGTTGACGTTCGGCGCGTCCAGATGCTCGGTGAGATTCACCGGCGGCACCGTGTACGGGCCGATCGCGGCCGGCGTGAGGTCGATGAGCATCTTCCCGTGCGGGCGCAGGAGCTTCTCGTTGTATTCGTGTGCCTTCGCCGACGTCGCGTCGAAGACGATCTCGATCTCGTCGAACCGGGGGTGTTCGAGGAGGCCCTCGACGCCCGTGGAGATGGCATCGATACCGAGACGCTTCGCGCGGGCGAGTCCGTCGGACTCGGGATCGATACCCACGAACGCGACGGTCTCGAGTTCGGCGTCCGCCAGTCGCTTGATCTTGATGAGCAGGTCGGTGCCGATGTTGCCCGACCCGATGATGGCAACCTTGGTGGTCATGAGTTCTCCTGTGCGGTGGAGCTTTCGGAAGAGAAACGCGCTGTCACGGTGCCGAGCGAGGAGATCTCGGCGCGGACCGTGACACCGGGGGGTGCCGGAACCATGGGGCCGAGTGCGCCCGACAGCACGACCTGCCCTGCGCGCAGGGGCTGCCCGAACTCGCGTGCCGTGCGAGCGAGCCACAGCAACGCGTTCAGGGGATCGCCGAGGCACGCCGCGCCGGTCCCCTCGGAGACGAGTTCGTCGTCGACGTACATCCGCATGGTGACGTCGATCGGCTCGAACTCGTCGAGGGTGAGCGTCTGCGAGCCGAGCACGTAGAGGCCGCTGGAAGCATTGTCGGCGACGGTGTCGGTGATCTTGATGTCCCAGCCGTCGACGCGGCTGTCGACGATCTCGAGTGCGGCGACCGCGTGCCCGACGGCGGCCCGGACAGTCGCGAGATCGAGATCGTCCGAGTCGAGGTCGGCGGCGAGGACGAATGCGATCTCGGCTTCGGCCTTCGGCTGGAGCAGACGGTCGCTGGGCACCTCGTCGAGGCCGGTGACGTCCATGTCGTCGAAGAGCACGCCGAAGTCGGGACGATCGACACCGAGCTGCCCCTGCACCGCCGGGGACGTCAGGCCGATCTTGCGGCCGACGATGCGGGCGCCCGCGGCGAGCCGGCTGTCGGTGAGCTGCTGCTGCACCGCGTACGCCAGGTCGATGTCGGTCTCCCCGATCAGATCGCGGACCGGGCCACACGGCACGGCGCTGCGCATGGCCTCGATGAGGCGGTCTGCCGCGCCGGCGACGCGGGTGCGATCCGCCACGGATGGGGTGTTGGAGCTCGTAGTCATCACGTCCTCGTCCTTCGATGGTCGATCCCATCGTTACCGGGACACACGCTCCGGCATAGCGTGCGGTTCCGGTGAGTGGAACGCTCGGCCTCACAAGTTGCGGATGGCCTCGCGACGGGCGTGGGTGGCAGCGATGCCCGCGGCGGCGGCCTTCACCGCACCCCCGTGCTTCTCGGGACGGAATCGGGTGACCGGACCGGTGACGCTCACCGCCGCGATCGGGCGCTCGTCCTCGTCGAAGATCGGGGCGGCGACACAGGCGAGGCCGACGGCGGACTCCTCGAATTCGAACGCCACGCCACGCTCCACCACGGTCGCCAGGTTCGCGCCGAGCCGGCCGGGTGTCGTGATGGTCCGGGGAGTCTTGCGCGACAAGCCGGCCTCGACCACCTCCGCCAGCAGTTCCGGTGGGGAGAACGCGAGAAGAGCCTTGCCGATCCCGGTGCAGTACATGGGCATTCGCCCGCCGATCCGGGACGGCGTGGAGGCGGGTCGATGCCCGCCGATCTTCGAGACGTAGACGACCTCGACTCCTTCGGGGACACCGAGGTGCACGGTCTCGTGGGTGCGCTCGTACAGATCCTCCATGAACGGGATCGCGACCTCGACCAGCCCCCGCTCGACGGAGGCACGCAGACCGAGTTCGAAGAGCTGACCGCTCAGGCGGTATCCCGCCGGATCCTTGTCGAGCAGGCGGACGGCGACGAGATCGGTGGCGACGCGGTGCAACGTCCCCTTCGGCAATCCGGTACGCCGGCCCAGTTCGGCGAGGGTGAGCACATGGTCGTCCGCGGTGAACGCCCACAGCACGGTGACGACCTTGCCGAGCACCGTGTTGGTGTCCACCCCGTCGCCCGGCGGGCGGGCATGCACCGGCGACTCGCGTTGTCCTTCCACGTGGCTCAGGTTAGGACACCACGCACCGCACCCGGGACGGGCGCCCGCGCTGGCATCCTGGATGTGTGACCGAGCGCAAGCGGTGGGATCTGACGTTCGAGACGTGGATCGAACGGCAGATCCGCGTGGCGCAGGACCGGGGCGATTTCGACGATCTGCCCGGTTACGGCAAACCCATCCCCGACCACGGCGACGACGATCTGTG
Organism: Rhodococcus sp. R1101; assembly: GCF_000278445.1. NCBI lineage: Bacteria > Bacillati > Actinomycetota > Actinomycetes > Mycobacteriales > Nocardiaceae > Rhodococcus > Rhodococcus sp. R1101. The sequence goes on along the minus strand of NZ_AJVB01000015.1, from coordinate 5,036 downwards.
GTGGGTGAAGAGTTATCTGGCGCGTGAGGGTCTGTCGACGGAGGCGCTGCTGCCGCCCGAACTGCAATTGCGGCGCGAGATCGAGCGGCTGCCCGGCACGGTCGGCTCGGCGCCCAGCGAGAAGGTGGTGCGCGACATCGTCTCCGATCTCAACCGGCGGATCGCCGACTGCCTGCGTTTCCCGAGCGGCCTGCCCGTACCGATCCACAAGGTCGACGCCGAGGAGATGGTGGAGGTGTGGAAGGTCGAGCGGGCACGTCGTCGCGAGGAGGCCCGCACGGCCCTGAACTCGACGCGACCCCGGCTCGAGACGGAGTCCGAGACCGGGGTCGCGCGGAGAAGGTGGATCTTCCGGTGGTTCCGCAGGCGGAACCGGCCCGTCGTCAGGGAAGGGTGAGCGGTGCTCCGGTCGCGGCGCGCACCTGTTCCTCGGTGACGCCGGGAGCGCACTCGGTCAGGACGAGGCCGTCGGCGGTCACGTCGATCACCGCGAGGTTGGTGACGATGCGCTGGACCACGCCCTCACCGGTGAGCGGCAGCGAGCACTCCGAGACGATCTTCGGGTTGCCCTGCTTGTCGGTGTGCTCCATGAGCACGATGACCGTGCGGGCCCCGTGGACGAGATCCATCGCCCCGCCCATGCCCTTGACCATCTTGCCGGGCACCATCCAGTTCGCCAGATCACCGGTGGCCGAGACCTCCATGCCGCCGAGCACCGCGGTGTCGATGTGGCCGCCGCGGATCATGCCGAAGCTCAGCGCCGAGTCGAAGAAGGCCGCGCCTGGATCGACCGTCACGGTCTCCTTGCCGGCGTTGATCAGGTCGGGATCGACGGCGTCCTCGGTCGGGTACGGCCCGGTGCCCAGGATGCCGTTCTCGCTGTGCAGGGTCACGTGCACACCCTCGGGCAGGTAGTTGGGGATCAGCGTCGGCAACCCGATGCCGAGGTTGACGTACTCCCCCGGAGCGAGTTCGCGTGCGGCTCGCTCGGCCATCTGCGTGCGCGTCCAGCCCAGTGTCTCGACAGCTGTTGTCATGTCTCTACGCTCCCTTCCCGGCGCTGACGGTGCGCTTCTCGATCTGCTTGTCCTGGACACCGGTGTGCACGACCCGGTTCACGAAGATGCCCGGCAGGTGCACCTCGCCGGGATCGATCTCGCCCGGCTCGACGAGTTCCTCGACCTGGGCGATGCACACACGGCCGGCCATGGCGGCGAGCGGATTGAAGTTCATCGCGGCCTTGTTGAACACGAGGTTGCCCTCGGTGTCGCCGCGCAGGGCGTGCACGAGCGAGAAGTCGGCGGTGATGGACTCCTCGAGCACGTACCGCTTGCCGCGGAACTCGCGGATCTCCTTCGCCGGGGATGCCACGGCGACCGATCCGTCGGCGTGGTACCTCCAGGGCAGTCCGCCCTGCGAGATGGGGGTGCCGACGCCGGCGGGGGTGAAGAAGGCGGGGATGCCGGCGCCACCGGCGCGGAGCTTCTCGGCGAGGGTGCCCTGCGGGGTCAGCTCGACCTCGAGCTCACCCGAGAGGTACTGCCGGGCGAATTCCTTGTTCTCACCGACATATGACGCGGTGACCCGGCGGATACGCTTGTCTGCCAGCAGGATTCCGAGTCCGTGGCCGTCGACGCCGCAGTTGTTGGAGAACACCTCGAGGTCGGTGGCCCCGGTGTCGGCGATGGCCTGGATCAGGATGTCGGGGATACCGCACAATCCGAATCCGCCCACCGCGAGCGTCGCACCGTCACGGATGTCGGCGACGGCCTCCGCCGCCGTCTCGAACACTTTCGTTGCCAACTCTCACCTCTCGGATTCCGGGGGAGCCGCCGAGCTCCGCTGGATGAATCACGTCCACTGGATGAACGCAGTCACATGCTCGGCTTCTACTAAAGATCTTGCAGGTGGCGAACACAAGGTCCTGGCGTAATCTCTCGGAAATTGGTCGTTCATCGAACGGAGACGCTATATGCGTTCACTGGGTGGACGTAGAATCGAGGCATGTCGTCCGATGCACGGGGTCAACTGGTCACGCGGATCGCCGCTCTGCTGCGCACCGTCTCGTCGCACGAACCGGAAGGGGTGACGACCTCGGAGGTCGCCCGAAGCACCGATCTCGCCCGGCCCACGGTGCACCGGCTGCTCAGCTCGCTCGCCGACGAGGGACTCGTCGACCGGGATTCGGCGTCGGGACGCTGGGCCCTCGGACCCGAGCTCTACCTGCTGGGATCGCTCGCCTCGGTGCGCTACGACATCACCGATCTCGCAGGCGACGTGCTGCGCGATCTGGCGCGCGCGACCGGCGAGAGCGCCTTCCTCTCGGCGCGACGGGGCGACGAGACCGTATGTCTGGCGATGGAGGAGGGCAGCTTCCCCCTGCGCTCGCACGTGCTCCACATCGGGATCCGGTTCCCGCTCGGGGTGGCGTCGGCGGGGCTGGCGATCCTCGCGCACATGCCCGATCAGGAGATCGAGGCGTATCTGTCGCGGGCGGATCTCACGGAGGACTGGGGACCGGACCATGCGCGACCCGCACTGGAGAAACGGATCGAGGCGACACGGCTGGCCGGCTACGCCGTCAATCCGGCGCTGATCGTCGAGGGCAGTTGGGGAATGGGCGCCGCGGTGTTCGATCACCGCGGCGCCCCGACCTGGGCATTGAGTCTGACCGGCGTGGAGAGCCGGTTCCGGCCCGATCGTGTGCCCGAACTCGGTGAGGCCCTGCTCGACAGCGCCCACCGTCTCACTCAGTCGTTGCGTCACCGTCCCCGGTGACGCGCGGTCATGTCGAGGCGGCAGCCGACGCGCGCTGCAGCACGCGCTCGGCGTGGCGCAGCACCGGGGCGTCGACCATCTTCCCTTCGAAATCGAAGACGCCGCGCTCCGATTCGGCGGCCTCGAGGACACGTCGCGCCCACGCCTCCTCCTCCGGTGTGGGGGCGTATGCCCGGCGGACCACGTCGACCTGGCTCGGGTGGATCGACACCTTGATGTCGAATCCGACGGCCACGGCGTCGAGCGCCTCCTCGTACAGGCCGTCGGTGTCCTTGATGTCCAGATACACCGAGTCGAGCGCCCAGCGGGCGTGACCCTTCGCGGCGAGCAGGGTCACCGACCGGGCGTGCTGCGCCACCGCCCGGTACGTCCCGTCGGCGCGGCGGCTCGCGTTGCCACCGAGTCCTGCGACGAGATCCTCGGCACCCCACATCATTCCGAGGGTGTTCTCGGCGACGGCGATGTCCTCGACCGCGAGCACCCCGAGGGGCGACTCGATGAGCGCGACCACCTCGAGCGGTGCGAGTGAGCGCACCTCGTCGCCGCTCTCGCACTTGGGCAGCATGACCCGCGTGTACGACGTGCGGCGCAGCGCCTCGAGATCGGCCTCGTGGTCGGCCGTGCCCACCGGGTTGACCCGCACCACGGTGCGTTCGGGGTCGAGCGGCGTGGCGATCAGCGCCTCACGGGCGGCCTGCTTGTCGGCCGGTGCGACGGCATCCTCGAGGTCGAGGATCACCACGTCGGAACGTTCCGCGGCCTTGCCGTAGCGCTCCGGGCGATCGGCGGGACAGAACAGCCATGCGGGGCCGGGAAGCTCCCAGGTCATGTCGTGGGCCTCTTCTGGACGAGGGTCTTGCGCACGGCGACGGCGACGACGTCGCCGTGCTGGTTGCGACCGGTGTGCTCGAGGGTGACGATGCCCTCCCCCGGACGGCTCTTCGACTCACGCTTGTCGACGATCTTCGTCTCGGCGTAGAGCGTGTCGCCGTGGAACAACGGCTTGGGGAAGGAGATCTCGGAGAAGCCGAGGTTCGCGACGATCGTGCCCTGCGTGAGCTGGGCGACCGACAGTCCCACGATCGTCGAGAGCGTGAACATCGAATTGACCAGACGCTCACCGAAACTCGTCTCGGCGGCGTAGGCGGCGTCGAGGTGCAGCGCCTGCGTGTTCATCGTCTGCGTCGTGAACAGCGTGTTGTCGGCCTCGGTGATCGTGCGGCCGGGGCGGTGCTCGTAGATCGCGCCGAGTTCGAACTCCTCGAACCACAGTCCGCGCTGGACGATCCGCTTCTCCACGGTGGTGTCGGTCTCGCTCACAGTCCCAGCTCCCGCCCGACGAGCATGAGCTGCACCTCGGTGGTGCCCTCACCGATCTCGAGGATCTTGCTGTCGCGGTAGTGCCGGGCGACGGCGTACTCGTTCATGAAGCCGTAGCCGCCGTGGATCTGCGTCGCGTCGCGGGCATTGTCCATCGCGGCCTCGGACGCGACGAGCTTGGCGATCGCGGCCTGCTTCTTGAACGGCCTGCCGGCGAGCATCGCCGCGGCCGCGTCGTAGTAGGCGGTACGCGCGGTGTGGGCGCGCGCCTCCATGCGTGCGATCTTGAAGGCGATGGCCTGGTTGCTGCCGATCGGGCTACCGAACGCCTCGCGTTCCTTGGCGTACTTCACCGATTCGTCGACGCAGCCCTGGGCAGCGCCGGTCGACAGTGCGGCGATGGCGATGCGTCCCTCGTCGAGGATGCGCAGGAAGTTGGCGTAACCGCGGCCCCGCTCGCCGAGGAGGTTCTCCTCGGGGACCCGCACGTCGGCGAAGGTCAACGGATGCGTGTCGGAAGCGTTCCAGCCGACCTTGTTGTAGGCGGGCTCGGCGGTGAAGCCCGGAGTGGAGGCCGGCACGAGGATCGTGGAGATCTCCTTCTTGCCGTTCTCCCGCACACCGGTGACAGCGGTGACCGTCACCAGCGAGGTGATGTCGGTGCCCGAGTTGGTGATGAACTGCTTGTTGCCGTTGATGACCCACTCGCCGTTCTCGAGCTTGGCGGTGGTCTTCGTGCCACCGGCGTCGCTGCCCGCACCCGGCTCGGTGAGACCGAAGGCCGCGAGGTTGCGACCACTCGCGAGCTGCGGCAGCCACTCCTGTTTCTGCTTCTCGTTGCCGAAGCGGTAGATCGGCATCGCGCCGAGCGAGACACCGGCCTCGAGGGTGATGGCGACGGACTGGTCGACCTTGCCGAGCTCTTCGAGCGCGAGGCA
>NZ_AJVB01000014.1:0-26871 GCF_000278445.1 Rhodococcus sp. R1101 | reverse complement strand
GACGATGCGTGCCTCCGCGCTGGTGTAGACCTTTGCGCCGCACCGTGCCGTCGACGCGGGCACGGAACTCGAGGACCGAACCCAACGGGATCGGGCGGGCGAAATCCGTCTCGAAATGCCCGGTGACGACGGCGGTCCGCAGGGCGGCGTTGCACGCCATTCCCTGCACCTCGTCGAAGGCCGTCATCAGGATGCCGCCGTGGATGAACCCCGGTCCGCCCTGATAACGCGTGGCGACGTCGAGCCGGCCGAGCACGTCGAGGCCCTCACCGAGCGTGAAGTCCATCGCGAGACCCGACGGCTGGTCGTCGCCGCAACCGAAGCACTTACTCCAGTGCTGCGGTACGGAGGCCCCCGGGCCGGGATGATCTTCCGGCAACTCGGGAACGACGAGGTCGTCGGGCAAAGTCCAGGTGCTGCGCATAAGCAAGTAATGTAGTTGCGCAGTCGGGAGCGCCGATCCGGGAGTCCGCGCAGTGTGACGACGACCGCAGACCGCACACGGAAGGGATGTCCAGATGACCGAGTCGGCGCCGGCCTCGACGCTGAGCGACACCATCGCTCGTCTGGCGCCCGGCACCGCGCTACGCGACGGTCTCGAACGGATCCTCCGTGGTCGGACGGGCGGACTGATCGTCCTCGGTTTCGACGAGAAGGTCGCCGAGCTGTGCGACGGCGGATTCGAGCTCGACGTCGAATTCGCCCCCACCCGGCTGCGGGAATTGTCGAAGATGGACGGGGCGGTGGTCGTGTCCACCGACGGCTCGCGCATCGTGCGCGCCAACGTCCAGCTCGTGCCCGATCCGAGTATCCCCACCGTGGAGTCCGGCACCCGGCACCGCGCCGCCGAACGCACCGCGATCCAGACCGGCTATCCGGTGGTCTCGGTCAGCCAGTCGATGAGCATCGTCAGCGTGTACGTCGACGGTCGTCGCCACGTCATCAACGACTCCGCGACCATCCTGTCCCGGGCCAACCAGGCCGTCGCGACACTCGAGCGCTACAAGGCCCGCCTCGACGAGGTGACCCGGCAGTTGTCCGTGGTCGAGATCGAGGACATCGTCACGCTGCGCGACGCGCTCACCGTGGCACAACGACTCGAAATGATGCACCGTCTGTCCGTGGAAATCGAGCAGGACGTGCTCGAACTCGGTACCGACGGTCGCCAGCTGGCCCTCCAACTCGAAGAACTCGTCGGCGACAACCAGCTCGCCCGTCAGCTCATCGTGCGCGACTACCTGGCCGGCGATCATGTTCCTTCTCCGCAGGAGGTCGACCAGGCGCTCGAGCGTCTCGCGCGCCTGACCGACGTCGACCTGCTCGATCTGACGACCCTCGCCCGCGCCTTCGGATATTCGGGCACCATCGAGGCCCTCGACACCTCGATGAGTCCTCGCGGTTATCGCGTGCTCCATCGGGTGCCGCGCCTGCAGACCCGGCAGATCAACCGCCTCGTGGGGGCATTCGGCACCCTGCAGGGGCTGCTCGCCGCCACCGCTGCCGATCTCCAGGCGGTCGACGGTGTCGGCGCTCTGTGGGCCCGGTACATCCGGGAAGGACTGTCGCGGCTGGCCGAAGCCGCCATCAACCACTACGACTGAACGGCACTCGTCTGATCAGGGCGTGATGTTGAACGGTTCGGGCGCGCTACGCAGGCCGCCGAGCTGCCCCACCACGGTGTAGGCACCGGGACCGACCGGTTCGCGCGGTGCCGTACAGCCGGGTTCGGAGGTCGTCGCCGACCACTTGACGGAATAGGCCGCCTGGTCGCCCGGGGCGAGCGACCGGATGTCGGCGGTCGATTCGGGGAAGCAGTCGGTGTTCGCCCAGAGCCGCTCGTTACCGTCGAGGCTGTAGACGAGCACCTGCTGCAGACCGGCACCGAGGTCGCGTTCGCACTGCGAGGTCCCGATGTTGGTGATGACGATCGTGAAGTCGGGCTCGGAGCCGACCCGGTAGTTCGGCTCGTCGGCCGTCACCCGCACGGCGAGCGACTGATCGGAGCACTGCCCCGACGGAACCGGTGCGGCGGAGGTGGTCGTGGACGAATCACGCTCGCCCGTGTTCGCCGAGGACGAACTCTCGGGGCCGCGCGAGCCGGACGAACCCGATCCTCCACCACTTCGCGTGGTGCTCGCGGACGCCGCCTCGGCGGACGCGTCGGCCGCTGTGGTCGTGGCGGAGGTCGTCACTTCCGCAGCCACGGGCTCGGGATTCGGATCGGGATCGTCGCCGCCGGTCAACGCCACTACGAGCCAGATGACCAGGGCCAGCACGACCACCGAGACACCGATCGCGAGAACACGTCGTCGCCAGTAGATCTCGGGGGGCAGAGGACCGGTCGGTTCAAGCACGCCCCCCACGGTATGTGCCGTGGGGGGCGCTCGGCTACACCACCGTCGGCGTGTCGCTGTGACCTGCGGTCACATCGCTGCCTCCGGCAGGTCCGCGTCGTCTCAGTTGTCGGAGACCTCGCCGATGTCGCCGATATGTCCCCGCAGGCTCACGCGACCGTCGTCGAGCTTGTAGGTGACGCCGACGATGGCGCAGCGGCCGTCCTCGACGCGCTCGGCGATGATCCGCGAACGATCCGTGAGCAACTTGCCCGTCTCGACGACGTGCCGGCCTTCGAGTTCGTCGACGCTGTCCAGGCCCTCGGCCCGTCCCATGAGGATCGACGGGGCGACGCGCTCGACGAGGCTGCGGATGTGGCCGCCGGGGACCGTGCCCTTGTCGAGAGCATCGATGGTCGCTGCGACGGCACCACAGCTGTCGTGGCCGAGGATGACGATGAGCGGGACGTTCAGGATGTCGACGGCGTATTCGATGGAGCCGAGCACCGAGCTGTCGATGACGTGGCCCGCGGTGCGGACCACGAACATGTCGCCGAGCCCCTGGTCGAAGATGATCTCTGCTGCTACGCGGGAGTCTCCGCAACCGAACAGTACGGCGGTGGGATGCTGACCGTTGACGAGTTCGGCGCGACGGTCGATCCCCTGGCTCGGGTGCAGCGGGGTGCCACTGACGAAGCGATGATTACCCTCGGTCAGGGCTTTCCAGGCTGAGATGGGATTGGAGTTCGGCATGCGTACATTATTCACCCGCGCGCATGTCCGATTTCGTTCGACATCTCCGAAACGGCTCCCGACGCCCGACCCCTGTTACCCGAGGAGACCCGAGATGTCCGTCGACGCACCGTCCTTGCTGCGCTGGTACGCAGCCCAGGCCCGCGACCTGCCGTGGCGTCGCGCCGGGGTGACGGGCTGGCAGATCCTCATGTCCGAGGTGATGCTGCAACAGACGCCGGTGGCCCGGGTGGCACCGATCTGGGAGGAGTGGGTGCGGCGCTGGCCCGTGCCGTCGGCGATGGCCGCCTCGAGCCAGGCGGAGGTCCTGCGGGCGTGGGGCACACTCGGTTATCCGCGCCGCGCGCTGCGTCTGCACGAGTGCGCCGGCGTGCTCGCCGCCGAACACGACGATCGGGTTCCCGAGGACGTCGATGTCCTGCTGAGCCTGCCCGGCGTCGGCGCCTACACCGCACGGGCGGTGGCATGCTTCGCGTACGGGCAGCGTGTGCCGGTGGTGGACACGAACGTGCGGCGTGTCGTCGCCCGGGCCGTCCACGGTCGGGCAGAGCCGGGGAACCCGTCGACCACACGGGATCTCGCCGACGTCGAGGTGCTTCTCCCGCGTCAGCGTGCTCGTGCGGCGACCTTCTCCGCGGCACTGATGGAGCTCGGCGCGACCGTGTGCACCGCCCGCACCCCCGACTGCGGGCGCTGCCCGCTGCCCGACTGCGCCTGGGTGCAGGCCGGGCGACCCGCGCACGACGGACCGCCCCGGAAGGCGCAGAAGTTCGCCGGCACGGATCGGCAGGTGCGCGGCCGGTTGATGGCGGTGCTGCGCGAGAGCAGCGTCCCGGTGGATCGTCCTGTCCTCGACAGCGTGTGGACCTCGGATCCGGGTCAGCGCGACCGCGCCCTGCATTCGTTGCTGGTGGACGGTCTCGTCGAGCAGACCGACGACGGCCGGTTCGCGCTCGCCGGTGAGGGGTCGGTGTCCTAGAGTCGACTGCCCGACAACGAGTGCGTCGTCAGGAAGCGCTCCACGGCGGCACGGAACTCGCCGGGCCGGTCGTCGTGCACGAGGTGCCCCGCGCCCTCGACGAGGACGTACTCGGTGCCGGGGCGCGTCGCCATCTGTCGCATCTGCCCCTCCGGGGTGATGGTGAACTCGCCCTCGAGCAGCAGCGCGGGCACCCGGATCGAGTTCCACTCGTCCCAGAAGTGCCGCGACCCCCATTCCTCCGAGATGTCGCGGAAGGTCGCGACATCTCCGTGCAGATACCAGCCGTCCTCGCGCCGGACGAACGAATCGAGGAAATAACGCCCCGCGACGGGACCGAAACGGTCGAGCACCGCCTCCTCCGTGAGGAACGGTTGCGGCCACTGTTCGACCATCGCCGCCCAGTTCGCGGCGGTGCGGCCCCGGAAGTCGGGGGCCATGTCCTCGAGCACCAACGCGGCCACACGTTCGGGACGAGCAGCGGCGAAGCACCATGCGTGCAGGGCGCCCATCGAGTGCCCGATCACGACGAGCGGTTCGGTGATCCCGTGCAGATGGGCGTCGAGATCGGCGACGAATGCCTCGGTGGTGAGGTCGTCGGGAGCGGAGCGCCCGTGGCCGGCAGCGTCGAAGGTGTGGACGTGTCCGTGTTCGCGCAGCCACGGCACGTGGCGACGCCACGTCCGCGCGCTGCCCATCAGGCCGTGCAACAGCAGGATGGGTCGTCCGGTTCCGCCCTCGTCGTGCAACACAATCGACCAAGTTAGCGGAGTAGGCTCTCGCGCATGGCAGTCGTGAAGATCAACGCAATCGAGGTTCCCGAAGGCGCAGGCCCCGAACTGGAGAAGCGGTTCGCCAATCGCGCGCACACCGTCGACAACTCCCCCGGATTCCTGGGTTTCCAGCTGCTCCGTCCCACCGCCGGCGAGAACCGGTACTTCGTCGTGACGCAGTGGGAGACCGAAGAGGACTTCGCTGCGTGGCGGGACGGCGGCGCACGCGCCGCTCACGCCGGTGAAGCGAAAAACCCCGTCGCGAGCGGCGCGTCGCTGCTCGAGTTCGAGGTCGTCCTCGACGTCAAGAAGTCCTGAGATGTCCGCGTCCGGCGGGTCCGGGCGCGAGCTCACCTACCCGGAGGTGGGAGCGAGCCTGCGGGCCTTCCGCGGTGAGGCGCCGCTTCCCCCCGGTTATCGGCACCTGAGAGTCGAGAGCGAACCGGGCAGCGGCGACGCCGTGTTCGAGGTCGCTGCTGCCCGGTTGCTCTCATGGGACATGCACCGCGGCGCCGGAATTCACGTGCCGGCGGACACCCCCGCCGCAGCAGCCGGACTCGATGTGTGCCTCGGTTTCGGCCTCGGACCGGTACGGGCGACGGCGCCGTGCCGTGTGATCGAAGTGTTCGACACGGGCCGGCAACGAGGCTTCACCTACGGCACGCTCGACGGGCACCCGGAGAGCGGCGAGGAGACCTTCGTCGTCGAGCGCACCGCCGACGGACGGGTCAGGGGCACGGTGATCGCCTTCTCCCGCCCCGCCCGCTGGTACACCCGCCTGGCCGGGCCGGTCGGGCACATGCTCCAGCGGCGGATCGCGCGCCGTTATCTCGCGGCACTCACAGCGTGACCGTCACATCGTCGACGGCCTTGCGCAGGAACTGACGGAAGACGTCCACCGGCTGCGCACCCGACACCGCGACGGCGCGGTTGGCCACGAAGAACGGCACCCCTTGCACGCCGATCCGTCGCGCGTCGAAGAGATCGGCGGTCACGGCGTCGGCCGCGGCCTCACCGGCGGGATCGTCGCCGTCGAGGGCCGCGCGCGTCGACTCCGGATCGAGCCCGACCTCGGCGGCGACCTTCACGAGGACATCCACATCGTCGACCACCTCGCCGTCGACGAAATGCGCACGGAACAACGCCTCGAGGACCTCGTCACGCTTGTCGCCGGCCAGATGCGCGAGCCGGTGCGCATCGAAGGTGTTGGCGGCGACCACGTTGTCGAAGTCGATCTCGAGTCCCACGTCGGCAGCGGTGTCCGAGACCTGGGCGAACATCTGCCGGACCTGCTCGGCAGGCATCCCTTTCATCGCGACGAGCGCCTCGACCTCGGGGACCCGTCGCCCGACCGGTGTGTCGGGCGAGAGCTGGTACGACCTCCAGGTGACCTCGATCCGGTCGCGGTCGTCGAACGACTCGAGCGCCTCCGCGAAGCGCCGCTTGCCGATGTAACACCAGGGGCAGGCGATATCGGACCAGATCTCGATATGGGCGGAGGGAAGAAGTACGTCGGGCATGCTCATATCCGGGTACAACCCGGCCCTGACATGCTCTGTTCCCGGGCCGGGCCGACCGTGCTCCGTTCCTCCGCCCCGTCAGCCTTCGAGAGCAGCGTCGAGGGAGATGTCGACGCCTGTGAGTGCCTTGCTCACAGGGCACCCGGCCTTGGCGCCCTCTGCGGCCTTGGCGAAGCCGTCGGCGTCGAGGCCGTCGACCTCGCCCCGCACCTTCAGCGTGATCCCGGTGAGCCGGAACCCGCCTGCCGGGTCCGGTCCCAGTGAGACGTCGGCGGTGACCTCGAGGCTCTGCGGTGTGCCGCCCGCTTCCGCGATCAGCGCGGACAACTGCATCGCGTAGCACGACGAGTGCGCAGCGGCGATGAGTTCCTCGGGGCTGGTGGTGCCGTCCGCGTTCTCGGCCGAGCGTTTCGGGAAGGACACGTCGAACGTGCCGCGGCCCGAACTGGTGAGCTCCACCTGTCCGGAGCCCTTCTGCAGATCTCCGTTCCACGCGGTCCGTGCGGTACGTGTGGGCATGACTTCTCCTTCTTCGTGTGGGGCAGCACTCCGGAAACCACACTTGCAGAAACGCCGGGACGGCGAGGGTCGTTCGCGACAGAGCGTTCCCGATGTCCGGATCAGGCCGATCGCCAGGCGAGGGCCGCCCTCCTTCAGGATCGGCTTCGGGTCGTCGTGGTTGTGCCACACTCGACGATGTGTCCGAGCCCGAAGCCGCCCGCGGATATCGGGGCGTCGCCCCGGCCGATCGACGCGCCGAACGCCGCACACGCCTCCGGAAGGCGGTGATCGACGTGGTCGCCGACGAAGGATGGTCGGCGGCGACGGTACGGAAGGTCGCGGCCACCGCCGGAGTCGGTCCGCGCTTCTTCTACGAGAGCTTCACCGACATGAACGACCTCGCCACCACCGCCTACGACGAACTCGGTGCCGCCCTCCTCGAAGGCGCCGTCGACGCGATCGCGTCGGCCCCCGACGACCTGCACGCCAAGGCACGCGCCGCGGTCGGGGCGATCGTCGGTGCCGTCGAACTCGATCCCCAGCAGGGCCGTTTCCTCATTTCGGACGCGCCCCCGCTCGCCGAACGGAAGAGTGCGTTCATCCGCGCTGCCGCCGACGAACTCGTCGAGCAGAGCGACGCGGTGGGAACGCGCCTCGACTCCCGTCGAGCCGAACTGTGCGCGGTGGTCGTCATGGCCGGCGCCGTCGAACTCGTCCGCGAATGGCTCGACGGTGGCCTCGACATCCGGCCCGACGAACTCACCGAGATCGTCGCCGGCACCCTGTCGACACTCACCGCGCACATGCCGGCCATCGGCAGATGAGCCGGCCGGGCAGATCGTCCGGAAAGGAGATCTCTGCTCAGCCCTGCACCGCGGCAGACAACCCCGTCAGAGCCTGGTCGATGTGGGCGGGCCACTCCCGGGGGTCGACCCGGTGCACGCCCGACTCCCCCGCGAACGCACTCGAGATCACCACATCGGGTTCCGTCGTCGCCAGCAGGCGCAGACTGTCGGCGAGTGCACGGGCGTCGCTCATCCCCTCGATGTAGCCGGCCTGCCACTTCCCCGAAGCACCGCGGTACAGCGTGTCGCCGGTGAACAGGTAGCGGGTCCCGTCCGCGCCGGGCACCACATAGCAGATGCTGCCCACCGTGTGCCCGGGCGTCGGGACGATCTCCAACCCGTTGTCGTCCACGTGACGTTCCGTCAGCGGGACGTCGATGCGGGCGTGCCGGCCGACCACGTCGACCTCCACCGCCGCCGCGTGGAGTCTCGACCCGAAGCGCTCGGCGATCCTGCCGAGCATCGGGCCGGCCTCGTCCTGGTGGGACAGGTACTGGTCGGTGATCCCACCGAGGCGGTCCAGTGCGTCGAAATCGGCCTCACCGGCAACCGAGTAGAAGAGCACGTTGTTCTTCCCGGTCCACAGATAGGCGTGCGTCCTCAGCCCCGGGAACGGGTTGTCCTCCTGCGTCTCCCACAGATCGGGCAGTACTTGCCGCATCGCGATACCTCCTGGTCGTCGTCCGTTCACCACCCCACCGTGCAACCTCGAGCCGACTGGAGGTCAAGTGCGTCGAACGACGAGAGGGGCGACACCCTCTCGGGTGCCGCCCCTCTCGGTACAGCAGGTGCCTGTATTCACAGACCGCAACACGTGCCTGCATTCACAGGCGTCGAGCGGTTATCCGGCCTCGGACTCACCCTCGCTGGACTTCGCCAGCGCGACCGCCGGGGTGTCCGGGACCTCGGCCGGCTTCTCGCTCGGCGTGAACGTGAACTTCGCGTTCTCGCCCGCACCCTCGCCGTCCCAGCCCTCGACGTCGACGAGGACGATCTGGCCTGCGCCGATCTCGCCGAACAGGATCTTCTCGGAGAGCTGATCCTCGATCTCGCGCTGGATCGTGCGACGCAGCGGACGTGCGCCGAGCACCGGGTCGAAACCACGCTTGGCGAGCAACGACTTCGCCTTCTCGGTGAGCTCGATACCCATGTCCTTGTTCTTCAGCTGCGTCTCCACACGTCCGACCATGAGGTCGACCATCTGGATGATCTGCTCCTGCGTGAGCTGGTGGAAGACGATGATGTCGTCGATACGGTTGAGGAACTCGGGCCGGAAGTGCTTCTTCAGCTCGTCGTGGACCTTGTTCTTCATCCGCTCGTAGTTCGACGCCTCGCCCGTTCCGGCGGAGAAGCCGAGCCCGACGGCCTTCGAGATGTCGGCGGTGCCGAGGTTCGACGTGAAGATCAGCACGGTGTTCTTGAAGTCGACCGTGCGTCCCTGACCGTCGGTGAGGCGACCGTCCTCGAGGACCTGCAGGAGGGTGTTGTAGATCTCCTGGTGGGCCTTCTCGATCTCGTCGAACAGAACCACGGAGAACGGCTTGCGGCGCACCTTCTCGGTGAGCTGGCCGCCCTCCTCGTATCCGACGTAGCCGGGAGGAGCACCGAACAGACGCGATGCGGTGAAGCGGTCGTGGAACTCGCCCATGTCGATCTGGATGAGGGCGTCGTCCTCACCGAACAGGAAGTTCGCGAGCGCCTTGGACAGCTCCGTCTTACCCACACCGGACGGACCGGCGAAGATGAACGAACCGGACGGACGCTTCGGGTCCTTCAGGCCGGCACGTGTACGGCGGATCGCCTTGGCGACGGCCTTGACGGCGTCCTCCTGGCCGATGATCCGCTTGTGCAGCTCGTCCTCCATGCGGAGCAGACGCGTGGTCTCCTCCTCGGTGAGCTTGAACACCGGGATACCGGTCCAGTTGGCGAGGACCTCGGCGATCTGCTCCTCGTCGACCTCGGCGATGACGTCGAGATCGCCCGCACGCCACTGCTTCTCGCGCTCGGCACGCTGCGCGACGAGCTGCTTCTCCTTGTCGCGCAGGCTCGCGGCCTTCTCGAAGTCCTGCGCGTCGATCGCCGATTCCTTCTCGCGACGGGCATCGGCGATCTTGTCGTCGAACTCGCGCAGGTCCGGCGGCGCGGTCATGCGGCGGATGCGCATGCGGGCACCGGCCTCGTCGATGAGGTCGATCGCCTTGTCGGGCAGGAAACGGTCGTTGATGTAGCGGTCGGCGAGAGTGGCCGACGCGACGAGCGCCTTGTCGGTGATCGAGACGCGGTGATGCGCCTCGTAGCGATCGCGCAGACCCTTGAGGATCTCGATGGTGTGCTCCACCGTCGGCTCCCCGACCTGCACCGGCTGGAAGCGGCGCTCGAGAGCGGCATCCTTCTCGATGTACTTGCGGTACTCGTCGAGGGTCGTCGCACCGATGGTCTGCAGCTCACCGCGGGCGAGCTTCGGCTTGAGGATCGATGCGGCGTCGATCGCACCCTCGGCGGCACCCGCACCGACCAGCGTGTGCAGCTCGTCGATGAACAGGATGATGTCGCCGCGGCTGTTGATCTCCTTGAGGACCTTCTTCAGGCGTTCCTCGAAGTCGCCGCGGTAACGGCTGCCGGCGACGAGCGAACCCAGGTCGAGCGTGTAGAGCTGCTTGTCCTTGAGGGTCTCGGGGACCTCACCGTTGACGATGGCCTGCGCGAGACCCTCGACGACGGCGGTCTTACCGACACCCGGCTCGCCGATGAGCACCGGGTTGTTCTTCGTACGACGCGACAGCACCTGCATGACGCGCTCGATTTCCTTCGCCCGGCCGATGACCGGATCGAGCTTGCCCTCGAGAGCTGCCTGCGTGAGATTGCGGCCGAACTGATCCAGGACGAGCGAGGTGGACGGAGTGCCGGTCTCGCCACGGCTCGTGCCGGATTCTGCGGGCTCCTTGCCCTGGTAGCCGGACAGCAGCTGGATGACCTGCTGACGCACCCGGTTGAGGTCGGCACCGAGCTTGACGAGCACCTGCGCCGCCACACCCTCACCCTCGCGGATGAGGCCGAGCAGGATGTGCTCCGTGCCGATGTAGTTGTGTCCGAGCTGGAGCGCTTCGCGCAGGCTCAGCTCGAGGACCTTCTTGGCACGAGGAGTGAAGGGAATGTGCCCCGAGGGCGCCTGCTGCCCCTGGCCGATGATCTCTTCGACCTGGCTGCGAACACCTTCGAGGGAGATACCCAACGACTCGAGCGACTTCGCCGCCACACCCTCACCTTCGTGGATGAGGCCGAGGAGGATGTGCTCCGTGCCGATGTAGTTGTGGTTGAGCATCCTGGCCTCTTCTTGAGCCAGGACAACGACGCGCCGCGCGCGATCGGTGAACCTTTCGAACATCGCACTCCCTCACACTCTCCGGCCGCCGGTCCGGTACGCCGATCGTCCCGCACCCTGCTGCCGCTCTTAGCTCCGGCACTCGAGTCGTTCGTCGGAACCGTTTCGAGGTTCCAAGCTCCCACTCCACACTCTAGTGGTCGTGGTATCGACTCGCTTTCCCTCTACCCTTCGGAAGGCGGCGAGAAAACCCGGTTTCAGAAGTCAACGCTGCACGTGGCGGATACGTTTCCGCAAGCTGTACGCCACAAGCGAACAGCGGCAGTGGGGAATCAACGGGCGAAGAATCGCTCGATCCTGCGTCCGAGGCTCCGCGAGGCACGTTCGGGATCGGCCAGAGCACTTTCGGCGAGGACACTGTCCTCGTCCGACACCGTACCCGGTTCGAACGGCCGCAGCGAACGTCCCGGCCCCCGCAACCGTTCGATGGTGGAGATGAGCGATCCACCCTCCTCCGTGGCCTCGGCGATCACCTTCGGGTCCACGTTCAGATGCTCCGCCACCAGGATGTTGCGCAGCTCGACGGCGGCGCGGCCGACCGCGTCCCCGGGTTCGGCGGACTCGATCGCCAGGTCGCATTCGGTGTCGAATCCCATCGAACGATTGTTCAGGTTCGACGACCCGATCCGCAGCAGCCTCTCGTCCATGACGACGACCTTCGCGTGGACGTAGATCGGCTCCCCGCCGGCCGTGACGGGATAGTAGGCGGCGAAACGGCCGTGCACGTCGGCCTCCCACAGCATGTGCAGCAGGGCACGGCGGGCACCGTCCATCGCCTTGCGTTCGAGCCAGCCCTCGGCGTTGCGCGGGATCACCGCCACGATCTCGGGCCCGTCCGGTTCCTGCAGTCGCTTCGCGAGCGCGTCCGCGATCCTGCGCGAGGCCAGATACTGACTCTCGAGGTAGAGGGTGTGCCGGGTCTTCTCGATCACCGACAGGTACAGCGACTCGATCTCGTGGACGCCGTCCTTCCCACCGTAGGTGGGCAGCGTGCGGGCGATACCCACGTCGACGCCCCGCAGGGTCGGTTCGAGGTCGTCGGGCCAGATCGGTTCCGGGTCCGGCACCGGATCGAGTTCCTCCCCCGTGGCCGCCTTCCACCGGGCGCGGGCCTGGTCGCCGAGAGCCCGTGCGGCCCCACCGTCGACGGCGGTGGTCACGTCGTGCCAGGGCCCGTAACGTTTTCCGCTCGGCTCCCGCCGGTATTTGCTGCGGTCCGGGTGATCCGGGGTGTCCCAGCGGTCGACGGTCATATCGATACCACCGCAGAAAGCGATACTGTCGTCGACCACGAGAATTTTCTGATGATGGGCGGCACCCACGGGATGCGCCCCGTCTATTTCGAAGTGCAACCGCGGGTCGGTGAGCCAGTCGAGCACGAACACCGGAGTCATTCCCCGCGCCAGGGCACTGAACGCACCGATGTTCCACTTGAGCAGATAAATATCGAGATCGGGCCGCCGTTCGGGGAGCCATTCGAGGAATTCACCGAGTTTGTTCGGTCCCTCGAGAGTCGGACCGTCCGGTTCGAACTTGATTCGGGTGTCGAAATCCCATCCGATCAGCATGATGCGCTTTTTCGCTCCGAGCATCGCCGACTTGGCGTGACGGAAATAGTCGGCTGCGTCGACGATGCAGGTCAGCCTCTCCGCTCGCGCGATTCGCCAGCAGGTGGAACCCGGTTCGAGCACGGTCTCGGCCATGAGCGGATGCTACTCCCCGACCGTATCGTCCCAGCCGGCTCCATCGGGAATCGGTGTGGCGGAGGCCACTGAGCCACAAGCGAACCCGCCCTCCCGACGACTGCGGGGCGCCGTCCACGGATGGACGACGCCCCACGGACGACGATGTCGTCAGTGCGCCTTGTTGTACGCCTCGACGATCTCCGCCGAGATACGGCCACGCGCGGAGACCGGCAGATCGTTGTTCCGTGCCCATTCCCGGATCGCAGCCGTCTGCTCGCGACCCGCACTTCCGGATGCGCTCTTGCGTGCGGCCGGAGCAGCACCGACCGCAACTTTGCTCCGCTTGCGGCCGCCGACCTTACGAGCGTGTTCGATCCAGAATTCCAACTGCTCGCGCAACCGTGCCGCATTGTCCTCGGAAAGGTCGATCTCGTACGTCACTCCGTCGAGTCCGAACTCAACCGATTCGTCCGCCGCCGATTCCTGATCCACATCGTCGATCAGGGTGACAGTGACTTTCTTCGCCATGTGGTGTAAATCCTCTCGCATGCGATTCCCCCCGCGGGACGGGCACCACACTACCCGCCGATTAACGCATCGCAATATGGAGTGGCGAAATCCGATCAACGGGTGTTCGGTCGGACAATCGGGAAGAGGATTGTTTCACGGATTCCCAGACCGGTAAGTGCCATGAGGAGGCGATCGATTCCCATTCCGGTACCGGTGGTCGGCGGCATTCCCTGTTCCATCGCGGCGAGGAAATCCTCGTCGAGCACCATCGCCTCGTCGTCCCCTTCCGAGGCCAGGCGCGCCTGATCGACGAAACGCTCGCGCTGAATCACCGGATCGACGAGTTCCGAGTAACCCGTGGCGAGTTCGAAACCGCGGACGTACAGATCCCATTTCTCGGTGACGCCGCGCACGTCGCGGTGATCGCGCGTCAACGGCGAGGTCTCCACGGGGAAATCACGCACGAAGGTCGGCTCGTGCAGCTGGTCGCCGCACATGTGCTCCCACAGTTCCTCGACGAGCTTGCCGTGGCCCCAGCCCTTGCCCTCGGGAATCTCGAGACCCACGCGACCTGCGAGCGCGGTCAATTCCTCGACGGTGGTGTCGGGGGTCACGTCCGAACCGATCGCCTCGGACAGCGAGGGATACATTTCGAGGGTTTTCCATTCACCCCCGAGGTCGTATTCGGTGCCGTCGGCGAGCATCACGACGTGGCTCCCGAAGACCGCGAACGCGACCTCCTGGATGATCTCGCGGATCATCCGCGCCGAATCGTCGTAGGTGCCGTAGGCCTCGTACGTCTCGAGCATCGAGAATTCCGGCGAGTGCGTCGAGTCGGCACCTTCGTTGCGGAAATTGCGGTTGATCTCGAAGACCTTCTCGATACCACCGACCACACACCGCTTGAGGAACAGTTCCGGGGCGATGCGCAGGAACAGGTCGATGTCGAGCGCGTTCGAGTGAGTCACGAAGGGGCGCGCCGCAGCACCGCCGTGCAGGGTCTGCAGCATGGGAGTCTCGACTTCGAGAAATCCGCGACGCTCGAGCGCGT
The DNA here is from genome assembly GCF_000278445.1 of Rhodococcus sp. R1101. Classification (NCBI taxonomy): domain Bacteria; kingdom Bacillati; phylum Actinomycetota; class Actinomycetes; order Mycobacteriales; family Nocardiaceae; genus Rhodococcus; species Rhodococcus sp. R1101. Next base: position 12,539 of record NZ_AJVB01000014.1, on the reverse strand, counting down.
TACGCAGTTCGCGCACCACCGCGACACGCATGCGCGCGTTGCGGCGCGCCTCGGGACGCACGATGAGGTCGACGTAGCGCTGACGCACCCGTGCCTCTTCGTTCATCTCCTTGTGCGCGACCGGCAGCGGACGCAGCGCCTTCGACGCCATCGTCCACGAGTCGGCCATGACGCTGAGCTCGCCGCGACGGGAGCTGATGACCTCACCGTGCACGAACACGATGTCGCCGAGGTCCACATCGGACTTCCAGCCGGCGAGCGCGTCCTCGCCGACACCCGCGAGACTCAGCATGACCTGCAGCTGGGTGCCGTCGCCCTCCTGGAGCGTCGCGAAGCACAGCTTGCCGGTGTTGCGCGAGAACATCACGCGTCCGGCGACGCCGACGACGGTGCCGGTGGCGGTGTCGGGTTCGAGGTCGGGATATTCGGCGCGGATCTCCGCGAGCGTATGGGTACGCGCGATCGTTACGGGATAGGCCTCGGAACCCTGTGCCAGGAGCCGTTCGCGCTTCTCGCGGCGGACCCGCATCTGCTCGGGGGTGTCGTCGGGCTGCTGAACGGTGGCATCACTCACGGGTAACCAGACTATCGGACACCCGGGGTCGTTCTTCCTGCAGATGCGCGCTTTCAGTGCGCGGTGACCCGTGCCACGTCCTGAGCGACGTGCTGGGCCTCTGCCACCGCCCCGACCAGGCGGGCGGCGCGGATGGCGTCGTAGCCACCGACGAGATGAGTGACCCGCCTCAGCCCCTGCGCGTGCAGCCCGGCGACCACGCCGTGCGAACTCACACCGTCGGACGAGACGAGGATCCATTCGACGTCGCGATCGACGGCGAGTGCGAGACGGCCCTGCCCACTCGGATCGAGCCGCTCGGCGACGAGGTCGGCGGAGATGGCCAGCGCGCCGGGAAGTGTTCCCTGAGCGGCACGTTCGGCGTGCGAGCGGATGTCGACGACGACGGCGCCGCGAGCGACCGCCGCGGCCAGTTCGGTGGGATACGTGCGCTCGACGGCCAGTCGGTGGAAGGCGACCGGAGCAGCGGTGGAAACAGAAGAGGCGGAAAGAAGCGCAACGCGCATGAGAAAACTCCCAGGAATGTGTTATCGGTCGAGGCGGCGGTCAGCCTCGACAACACTCCTGGGTGCTCATGCAACGGATCACGGAAACCATCTTTACACAGAATGACGCTCGGCGGAACCCGCAGTTCCGCGTACCGCTCGTCTCACCTGGTTCCGTTCGTACACCAGACGCAGCCCTTCGAGGGTCAGATCCGGTTCGTGGTGCTCGAGAGTGCGTGACTCCGGCATGATCAGCGGCGCACTGTCGCCGGTGCCGATCACGGCCACGTCGTCGCCGTCGAAACCGGGAACCTCGGCGCAGATCCGCCGCACGATGCCGTCGACCATGCCGGCGAACCCGAAGACGGCCCCGGACTGCATGCACTCGACGGTGTTCTTACCCAGAACGCCTCGGGGACGGAGCAATTCGACCTTGCGCAGCGCCGCAGACCGGGACGCCAGCGCATCCATCGAGATCTCCACACCCGGAGCGATGGAGCCGCCGAGGAACTCACCCTTGCCCGACACGACGTCGACGCACGTGGAGGTTCCGAAATCCACGACGATGCACGGAGATCCGTAGAAGTGGTAGGCCGCCAGGCTGTTGACGATGCGGTCGGCGCCGACCTCCTTCGGGTTGTCCACCAGCAGAGGCACTCCCGTCCGCACACCCGGCTCCACCACCACGTGTGGCACCGACGACCAGTAGCGGTCGAGCATGACGCGCAGCTCGCGCAACACCGACGGCACGGTCGACAGCGCCGCGACCCCGGTGACCTGCTCGGCGGATTCCCCGAGCAGACCGCGGAACAGCAGGGCGATCTCGTCCGCGGTCATCCTGGGATCGGTACGGACGCGCCAGTCGCGCAGCAGACGCGCGTTCGACCCGCTGCCCGCGAACACCCCCAGGACGATATTGGTGTTGCGGACGTCGACGGTGAGGAGCACCTCTAGACCAGGGACGGGGAGTCGAGAGTCGACAGCATCCGCGGCGTGATCAGACCCGAGCCCTCCGGAGCGTGGGCGGGGTCGTTGCCGAGCTCGACCTGACGGTTGTCGGCGTCGACGAACACCACGCGCGGGTTGTAGTCCTTGCACTCCTGCTCGTTCATCACCCCGTAGGCGATGAGGATGACGAGATCGCCGGGGCTCACGAGACGCGCTGCGGCCCCGTTGATTCCGATGATGCCCGAACCACGCTCACCGGCGATGACGTACGTCTCGAGCCGGGCCCCGTTGTCGATGTCGACGATGCAGACCTGCTCACCTTCGAGCAGATCCGCGGCGTCCATCAGATCCTGGTCGACGGTCACCGAACCGACATAGTGCAGATCCGCGTGGGTGACCGTCGCGCGGTGGATCTTCGACTTCATCATGGTGCGGAACATGCTCGTCCTCGGTTTCTTTCTCGTTTCCGAATTCGATCGGTGGGTCAGCGGGTCGTCAGGTTGTCTTCGGCCTCGGGATCCACCGGGCCGGTGGCGCGCTCGAGGAAACCGGTACCGACGGCGACCCCGACGTTGTCGATGAGGCGGGTGGTGCCGAGTCGCGCGGCGACGAGCAGCCGGCCGTCGCCTCGTTCGGGCGCGGGCCCGAGATCGGCGCCGCGCACCTCGAGATAATCCACCTCGATCTGCGGGCTCTGCGCGAGCACGTCGCGCGCCGTGGACAGGATCGTCTCGGCTCCACCCGCCGCGGCGTGCGCGCCGGCGACGAGGGCTGCCGACAGCGTGGTCGCGATCTCGCGCTGTTCGGCGTCGAGATAGCGGTTGCGGGAGGACAGTGCGAGCCCGTCCTGTTCGCGCACGGTGGGAACGCCGAGGATGCGGATGTCGAGATTCAGGTCGGCGACCATCTGACGGATCAGGGTGAGCTGCTGGTAGTCCTTCTCACCGAAGAACGCCGTGTTGGGACCGACGATGTTGAACAGCTTCGCGACGACCGTCAGCATGCCCGCAAAATGGCCGGGGCGCGAAGCACCTTCGAGCTCCGACCCGAGCGGACCCGGGTGGATCGTGGTGCGCGGGCCCTGCGGGTACATCGCCGAGACCGTCGGCACGAAGGCGAGTTCGACGCCCGCTTCGCGGAGCAATTCGAGGTCGGCGTCGAGAGTGCGTGGGTAGGCGTCGAGGTCCTCGTTCTTCCCGAACTGCAGCGGGTTGACGAAGATCGACACCACCACGACGGCACCGGTGAGCTTGGCCTGGCGCACGAGTTCGAGGTGACCGGTGTGCAGCGCACCCATCGTCGGCACGAGTGCGACGGTGCGGCCGACGCCGCGCAGAGCCCGGGTGACCTTGGTCAGGCCTGCGGGATCGTGGTGAACGGTCAGTTCACCTCGCACGTATCCGCGCTGTCCTGCTTCACTCACCGTATTCAGCTCCTTCGAGAATTGCCATCAGTTCCGGCTTCGACCCGGTCCGTTGCGCCGATCGCAGCGACAGTGCGCGGTACCCGGCGGCGATCTGCGGGTCGACGGCCTCGAGCGCACGCAGGTGCGCGGCCACGGCGTCGGCATCGCCGCGCGCGACCGGCCCGGTGAGGGCCGAGGGCCCGCGCCGCAGCACGTTGTCGAGCGCCGCGGAGAGCAATGGCTGCAACACCCGTTCGGCGACTCCACCGGGAGCATCGTCGACGAGTTGCTGGCCGAGCAGCTCCTCACCCTGCAGGGCGCTGCGCAGTGCCTCGACGGCGTCGGCGACCAGCGTGACCAGGTGGTTGCTGCCGTGCGCGAGGGCCGCGTGGTAGGTCGTCCGCATGGATTCGGGGACGCGCACCGGCTCGCCGCCGATCTCGAGGACCAGGGACTGGGCGATGGCGTAGCCGACCTCGTCGGCGGCCGTGATGCCGAAGCACGCGGACGAGAGCCGGTCGATGTCCTCGTCGTGACCGGTGAAGGTCATCGCGGGATGGATCGCGAGGGGTACGGCGCCCTGCTCGGTCAGCGGCTCGAGGATCGCGGTGCCATGAGCGCCCGAGACGTGGGCCACGATCGTGCCGGCGGCGACCGAACCGGTGGCCGCCAGGCCCCCGACCAGCGACGAGAGTTCGGTGTCGGGAACGGCGAGAAGGAGGAGGTTGCAGCGACCGGCGACCTCGTCGACCGGCAGAATCTGCGACTCGGGCAGACGGGTGGCGGCGCGGTGCCTGGAGATGTCGGAGACCGCCGAGCAGGCCACGACGACATGACCGACTCGTTCGAACGCCGCGCCGAATGCGGTACCGACCCGGCCGGCGGACACAATTCCTACCGACAGGCGCGCAGGCGCAGGTGCGTTGGTGATCCCGAAGGAATTCACGGGAGTCCTCTCGTTCGTTCCAGTCCCGCTCAGCGGGTACCGGACGTTCCGATCGACAATAGCGCGCGCTTTCCGGGGCCCGCCACGGTCGGGTCGAGTGATCTGCGCCTCATCGAACGAGGTCGGCGGGTACGGCGTGACGGACGAGCCGCCCGAGGATCAGCGTTCGCTCGACAACGACGCGAGGATTTCCGCGACCGTCCGGCCCTCACCGTGGGCGCTGTCGCCCCGGCGGCGTCGGGAACGACGTCCCGACGATTCGTCGTCGGAGTCGTCATCGTCGTCGGCCGTGTCCGCTGCTCCGTCCTGCGCGGTGGTGCCCTTCTGATCCGCGGGGCCCTTCTGCTCCGACGGGTCGTTGCTCTCCGCTCCGGCTTTCTCGGACTCGTGCTTCCCCGGCTTCTGCTCGGCCGGCTTCTGGGCCTCGCGCTGCTTGTCGGTGCCTGCTTGCTCGCTCACCGACTTCTCGCTCGCCGGACCTTCGTCCTGTCTCCTGGCAGCCGGTTCCCCGGTCGCAGGCGTGCCGGCGTCGCTCTTCTCCGGCGCCTTCGCGGACGTCTTCACCGCGTCGCGCAGGGCCGCCTCGACCGATTCGGTCTCCGCGGTCAGCGGTTCGTCGTCGGGAGACGCGAAGGCCGGCCCGGACGGACGAGGCGCGGACACCCGCGCGGCCTCGCTCAGTTCGCGCAGCTTCTCCGCCTGGCCTTCGAGGGCGACGACATCGTCGGGCAACCGGCCGTCGAACAACATCTCGAGGGTGCGACGCAGGGTGGCCAGTTCGGTGCGCAGGGCCGCCATCTCGCCGGCGTCGAGCTTCAGATCGGCGCGGACCTTCTCCTCGACGGTCAGCTCGTATTCGCGCCGCGCCGCGATCTCCCGTTGCAACTGCAGTTCGTACACCGTCTTCAGGTCGTCGGCCTTCGCCCGGTCGAGTGCCGATTCCCGGCGGTACTTGTTCATGGCGATGGCGCCGACGGTGGCGGCCCACAGGGCGACGACCACCGCAACGCGCAGCAACTGCACACTCTCTGTGAAGATCAACAGCAGCGAGGCGATCATCGCCAGAGCGAGCAGACCGGCCACGATCATCGAGCCGGTGCTGCGCCACGGACGGCGATTTCTGTCTGCTCGCGCCGAGGTTGCCATGACCATCAGGGTACTTGGCCGGGTCCACCGATCGGAGCCGGACGACACGCCCTCTTCCCCCGCGAAATCCGAGTTCAGACAGCCGGTTCGTTCGGTTCGTCGGGGTCTTCCGGTGTCCGGCAACAGTATTCGAGCCACAGCGCGGCGGCCGCCAGCGCGACGCCGGCGACGGCTCCGACCAGCACACCCGACGTGTCGTCGGTGGCCGCCTGCACGACACCGCGCTGCGGCACGAGATACAGCAGGAACCCGATCCATACCCCGGCACTCGCGGCACCCACCAGCGCGGACGCCTTGGCGAGCGCGACCGCGCGGGCCGCGGTGATGGGATGCAACCGACCCGGTCCCTCACCGATCTCGTGCTTGCCCACCCGCGAACGGATCATGAACGCCAGGATCACTTCGATCACCGCGACCGGATACAGCGAGGCGCCCGCGTAGACCGGGATGGGCGGTAACGAGCCGTACATCGTGCGGACGAGCAACCACGCGGCGACCGCCGCCAGCGCGGCCAGCGCCAGCAGATCGCGGATCCTGGTCTGTTTCAGCACTCGCTGCGTCCCTGGGTCGTCGGCCCGGTCAGCGACAGATCGGTGCGATGCACGCCTTCTCGTTCGGCGTCGTCGAGTTCGCCCAGCCACTCGCCGATGCCCGCCCGTCGGCCGTCGGCGGTGAGCACGGCCTCGGGTTCGACGTCGAGCCACGGGACGAGCACGAACGCCCGCTGGTGCGCACGCGGGTGGGGCAGGATCAGTTCCGGATCGTCGCTGCGCACCTCACCGTCGCCGCTGTCGCAGCTCACGACGTCGACGTCTAGGCTGCGCGGCCCCCAATGCTGCACCCGCACGCGTTCGGCGGCTTCTTCGAGTTCGCGGCCGAACCGCAGCCAGTCGTGCGGACCGAACCCGCCGTCCTCCGCGACGACGACCGCGTTGAGGAAGTCCTCCTGCTCGACACCACCCCACGGTGCCGTCGAGTACACCGCCGAGACGGCGACGATGCGCTCACCCAGCGCGTCGACGACCGACCGCAGGTGCGCGAGCCGGTCGCCGACGTTCGACCCGATGGACAGCACGGCACGACTCACGACGCGCTCCCGGCCCCGTCAACTCGGGAGCGGTCGATCACGACGGCGACATCGCCGAAGGTCAACGGGATCGGCGCCGACGGCTTGTGGAGCGTGACCTCGACCCGGGTGACACGCGGGTCGGTGAGGACCTCGTCGGCGATCTCACCCGCGACCGTCTCGATGAGATCGCGTCCCGGACCCGCGATGATCGCCGCGGCACGCTCGGCGAGCTCGCCGTAGTGCAACGTGTCGGTGAGATCGTCGGACGCCGCGGCCGGCGCGAGATCGAGCCACACGACGATGTCGACGACGAAGTCCTGGCCGTCCCGCTTCTCGTGTTCGAAGACGCCGTGGTTGCCGCGGACGGTCAGTCCCCGTAGTTCGATGCGGTCGCTCACGCGTGCACTCCCTCCGCGCTTCCGCGCTGCCAGGCACGCACCACCGCGAGCGCGTCGCGGGAAGCCTGCACGTCGTGGACGCGTACACCCCACGCGCCGTGGGTCGCGGCGAGCGCGGAAACGACTGCCGTGGCGACCTCGCGGCCCGCGGGGGGCCGGATCGTGCCGTCGGGCGCTGCGAGCAACGATCCGAGGAAACGCTTCCGGGACGCTCCGATCAGCACCGGGAATCCCAGATCGGTGAGCTCGGGCAGACGGTGGAGCAATTGCCAGTTGTGGTCGGGTTCCTTCACGAACCCCAGACCCGGATCGAGCACGATCCTGTCGGAGTCGACTCCGGCGGCCACCGCGATGTCGACCTGCGTGAGCAGCTCGTCGCGGACTTCGCGGACGACGTCGTCGTACTGCGTCGAGCCGCCGGCATGGACGAACTCGCCGAGAGGACGCCAGTGCATGAGGATCCACGGAATTCCGGACTCGGCGACCACCCTGGCCATGTCGGCGTCGGCACGCCCACCCGAGACGTCGTTGATCATCGTCACCCCGGCCTCGATGGCAGCCTGGGCGACCGAGGCACGCATCGTGTCGACGCTCGTGGGGATGCCTGCTGCCGACAGGGCCGCGATCACCGGCGCCACGCGGGACGCCTCGACCTCGGGGTCGACGCGCACCGCACCGGGCCGGGTGGACTCGCCACCCACATCGACGATGTCGACACCGAGTTCGCGCAGCTCGAAACCACGGGCTATCGCGGTCTCGCGATCCAGGTAACGACCGCCGTCGGAGAAGGAATCACTGGTGACGTTCAGTACGCCCATCACGACGGGCCACTGTTCGGCAGGGAAGACGGTCACCGGCGCAGAATCAGGTCCAGGGCCTCGGCACGCGACGCCGAACTGGTCTGGAACAAGCCGCGCACAGCGGAGGTGGTGGTGCTCGCCCCGGGCTTGCGGATGCCGCGCATGGCCATGCACAGATGCTCGGCCTCGACCACGACGATCACGCCGCGCGGCTGCAACTTGCGCATCATCGCATCGGCGACCTGACTGGTCAGGCGTTCCTGGACCTGCGGCCGCTTGGCGTAGAGGTCCACGACACGCGCCAGCTTCGACAACCCCGTCACGCGGCCCGTCGGACCCGGGATGTATCCCACGTGGGCGACCCCGTGGAACGACACGAGGTGGTGCTCGCACGTCGAGTACATCGGGATGTCGCGCACGAGGACGAGTTCCTGATGACCTTCGTCGAAGGTCGTGTCGAGGACCTCGTCCGGATCCGTGAACAGTCCTCCGAACACCTCCCGGTAGGCGCGGGCCACACGGGCGGGGGTGTCGCGCAGACCCTCACGATCCGGATCCTCACCCACTGCGATCAGCAGTTCGCGCACGGCCGCTTCGGCTCGGGCCCGGTCGAATGTGCGTCCCGCGTCCACGCTCAACGCGTGAGTCGTCACATCCTCCGGGTCGGAACCCGTATCCGACTTCAGGTGGTTCACCGACACCCGCTCGCCCTCCACTCTTCACTCACTCGTCTCCATCGGACCCGACCGGCCCGATGCACGCCCGGTACCGGCTCACCGGCACGGATCAGTGCCGGCCGGCCGGGCCTTCCCACCGCTGGGTGGGAGGAGGCTCGGGAGTGCCGTAACCATCGCGCGGTTGCGAGTCTCCCACGTGGCTCTCACCACGGTGCGGATCTCCCGCACCGTTGTCGGCGGATTCGGACCGGCGCTCGGGATCCTGCGGCTCCTGCGGACGCCCGTAATCCTGGGATTCCTGCGGCTGTCCGTAACCCTGCGGCCCCTGCGGATGCCCGAGACCCTGCGGTTCCTGCTGGGCCTGCTCATGCGGCGGCCAGCCGGGGGCCGACCATCCGGCGGGGGCGCCGTAATCGGGCCGGGTCGCATGCCGCGGACCACCCGGGTACGGAGCGGGCGGCTGGAAACCGGGAAGCGGTTCGGAGGCCGGGACCGGCTGCGGTCGGGGGTACCCGTTCGCCTGCTGCACGGGCTGCGTCGGCTGGTACTGCGGCTGCCCGCCCGGCTGGTAGCCACCGGCGGCGGGCACCTCACCCTGGCCGGGATACTGCGGATGCGCATGCGCCGGCTTCGTCAGCGACGGCGGTTCCGGCGGCCACGGCTCGCCACGCTCGGCCGCGAGTTCGGCAGGCGTCTTGATCGGCGGCTTGTCGGACGGGACCCGATCCCCGAAATCGTTGAAGGTCGTGATCCGCGGACGCTTCTTCACGTCGGCCAGGATCCGATCGAGATCCTTACGCGTCAGCGTCTCGTGCTCGAGCAGTTCACCCGCCAGCAGGTCGAGGGCGTCGCGGTACTCGTTGAGGATCGCCCACGCCTCGGTGTGGGCGGCCTCGATGAGGTTGCGGACCTCCTCGTCGATCTCGCGTGCCACCTCGTGCGAGTAGTCGGACTGCACGCCCATCGACCGGCCGAGGAAGGGATCGCCCTGCTCCTGGCCGTAGCGGACCGCGCCGAGCTTCGCGCTCATGCCGTATTCGGTGACCATCGCCCGCGCGATCTTCGTGGCCTGGTCGATATCGGACGAGGCACCGGTGGTGGGCTCGCGGAAGACGAGTTCCTCGGCCGCACGACCACCCATGGCCATGACCAGGCGCGCGATCATCTCCGAACGCGTCATCAGCCCCTTGTCGTCCTCGGGCACCGTCATCGCGTGCCCGCCGGTGCGACCGCGGGCGAGGATGGTGACCTTGTAGACGGGCTCGATGTCGGGCATCGCCCAGGCGGCGAGGGTGTGGCCACCCTCGTGGTAGGCCGTGATCTTCTTCTCGTGCTCGCTGATGATGCGGCTCTTGCGGCGGGGACCGCCGATGACGCGATCGACCGACTCCTCGAGGAGCGCCTCGGTGATCACCGTGCCGTTCTCGCGGGCAGTGAGCAGCGCGGCCTCGTTGACGACGTTCGCGAGGTCGGCACCGGACATACCCACCGTGCGCTTGGCGAGCGCCCCGAGATCCGCGTGGGGATCGATCGGCTTGCCCTTCGAGTGCACGGCGAGGATCGCGCGGCGACCGGCGAGGTCGGGATTCGTGACCGGGATCTGACGGTCGAAGCGGCCGGGACGCAGCAGCGCCGGGTCGAGGATGTCGGGTCGGTTCGTCGCGGCCATCACGATGATGCCGGAGCGGTCGCCGAAGCCGTCCATCTCGACGAGGAGCTGGTTGAGGGTCTGCTCGCGCTCGTCGTGACCGCCGCCGAGGCCGGCGCCGCGCTGACGGCCCACGGCGTCGATCTCGTCGACGAAGATGATGCACGGAGCGTTCTGCTTGGCCTGCTCGAACAGGTCGCGCACGCGGGAGGCACCGACACCGACGAACATCTCGACGAAGTCCGAACCGGAGATCGTGAAGAACGGGACGCCCGCCTCACCGGCGACCGCGCGGGCGAGGAGGGTCTTACCGGTGCCGGGAGGGCCGTAGAGCAGCACGCCCTTCGGGATCTTCGCGCCGAGCGCCTGGTAGCGCGACGGGTTCTGCAGGAAGTCCTTGATCTCGTAGAGCTCCTCGACGGCCTCGTCGGCGCCGGCGACATCGGCGAAGGTCGTCTTGGGCATGTCCTTCGTGAGCTGCTTGGCCTTCGACTTGCCGAAGCCCATCATGCCGCCGCGACCGCCACCCTGCATGCGGCTCATCACGAAGAAGAACACGCCGAGCAGGATGATCATCGGCAGGACGAACAGAAGGATCGACGTCAGCCAGCTCTCCTGGGTGACGTTCGTGTCGTACTTCTGCGCACCCGACGCGGAGACCAGGTCGAAGATCTGCTCGGACGCCGACGCGGGGTACTTCGCGATGATCTCGGTGCTGCCCTCGGTCGCGTCGTTGCCGCTCTCGAGCCACAACCGCACCTGCTGCTCGCGGTCGTCGATGCGTGCTTCACCGACGTTCTGCGACTGGAGTTGCGCCACCGCGACGGACGTGTCCACCCGAGTGAAACCGCGCGTGTCGTCGCCGAAGTAACTGAAGGCGTAGATCACCAGCAGGATGCCGGCGACGATCGCCAGATTACGGAACACTGTCTTGCGGTTCATACAGGTTCGGCCCGAGCGGCCGGTCCTTTCGATCGAGTTCGTCGGGGTCTCGCAGTCGCGGCGCTTCGCGCCCGGTGTGGCCGCCATGCGCCGCGACGGTCACTGACCAGGCAACGCAAGGTTACCGCGTTGCAACGAGCAGTCGCCCCGGCACCGACCGGAGCCGATACCGGGAAGACGTCGTACTCGACAACGATCGGGACGGAACCGGAGTTCCCCGGGCCGGGGACCTCACGCCCCGGCTCGACCGGGAGGTCAGCTGCTGTAGACCTTGGGATCCAGCGTGCCGATGTAGGGCAGGTCGCGGTAGCGCTCGTCGTAGTCGAGGCCGTAGCCGACGACGAACTCGTCCGGGATGTCGAATCCGACGTCCTTGACCTCGACGTCGATCTTGACGGCTTCCGGCTTGCGCAGCAGCGTGACGACCTCGAGCGACGCGGGGTTGCGCGACGACAGGTTCTTGAGCAGCCACGACAGCGTCAGGCCCGAGTCGATGATGTCCTCCACGATGAGAACGTGGCGACCGGCGATGTCCTTGTCGAGGTCCTTGAGGATGCGCACCACACCCGAGGACGACGTCGACGACCCGTACGAGCTGACGGCCATGAACTCCATCTGCGTCGGGATCGGCAGAGCGCGCGCGAAGTCGGTCATGAAGAAGATGGCGCCCTTGAGCACCCCGATGAGCAGCAGATCACCTTCGGGCGCACCCACCGGGTAACGCTCGGCGATCGACTGCGCCAGTTCTGCGGTCCGCTCCTTGATCTGTTCCTCGGAGATCAGCACCGACGCTATGTCGTTCTCGTACACCGGGGTCCTTCCCTACCTTCTGCTGCCGGTCGCCCGGGGCTTCGCCCGGTCGACGTACTCCACGGCAAGCGTGCCACGCCGACGCGACACCACCAACCTCGTCCCCGGCTGCGGGCCCCGCCCGACCGCCACCGGCCCCTGTCCGCGCCACGCCACTACCAGGTCGTCGACCGCCCGCAGCATCGTCTCGTTCGGTGTGGCGGTGTGATCGATCAGCCACGACCGGAGGGCGCGGCGCCGTACTGCTGCGGGAGCCGCGGCGAGCACAGTGGTGTCGAGCAGGTCGTCGTCGTGGCGCGCCGCCGTGAGCAGTTCCATCGCCCGGACATCGAGGGCGTGGCCGTCGTCCTGCAGTTGCCCCGCCGTGCGCGCGAGAGCTTCGGCGACGCCCCCACCGAGCACGTCCTCGAGCAGCGGCAGGACCTCGCGGCGCAGTCGCACGCGCGTGAACCGGTCGTCGGTGTTGTGCGGATCCTCGTACGGGCGGTAGCCGAGTTCGTCGCACGCCCGGCGGGTCGTGCTGCGGCGCACGCCGAGCAGCGGTCTGCCCCATGGCGGCTCGTAGGACGCCATGCCCCGGATCGAACGCAGTCCCGAGCCGCGGCCGAGGCCGAGCAACACCGTCTCGGCCTGGTCGTCGAGGGTGTGCCCGAGCAGCACCGGCCGTTCGTCGCGGTGCTCGTCGAGCGCC
>NZ_AJVB01000013.1:0-26941 GCF_000278445.1 Rhodococcus sp. R1101 | reverse complement strand
CGGCGGTCCGACACTGCGCTCCTCGCGCGTTTCTACGGGCGTTTCGGCGACCAGGCCGTCGACGTCGCCGATCGGTTGATCTTCTTCGTCACCGGCCAGCGACCGGCGGCCTGACTTCGGCGCGCGGAGCGCCGGGAACCATGCGATTCTTTCCCCGTGACCAGCGACGAGCGCCTCTCGGTCGGCGGTCCTGGCGTGCCCGGGTTCGACGACCTCGACTTCGACGCCCTGGCGGCGCGGTCCGGTGCCAAGTGGGCACGGGCGGCAGCCGGTGGGCTGACTCCCGCATGGGTCGCCGACATGGATTTCCCGGTCGCACCGCCGATCGCGCGTGCGCTGCACGAGTTGGTCGACCGTAGCGATCTCGGCTATCCCGACTGGTTCCACGGCACGCCGCTGCGCGAGGAGTTCGCGCAGCGCATGCGCACGCGCTACGGCTGGGCACCCGATCCCGGTGCCGTCCGTGAGCAGACGGATCTCATCCAGGCACTACAGCTCGTGCTGCATCTGAGCACCACGCGCGGGGACGCGGTGGCGATCCAGACACCGAGCTATCCGCCGTTCCTGGCGTCGCTGCGGCGGATGGGACTGCAGCAGATCGATTTTCCGTTCGTCGATCGAGGAGACGGGTGGGTGCTCGACTTCGAGACGTTCGAGCCGTTGGTGGCGCGGCGTCGTCCGCGGGTGCTGGTGCTCGTCGATCCGCACAACCCCACCGGGCGGGTGCTCACACGTGAGGAACTCGAGCGGATAGCCGACCTCGCCGAACGGTTCGACATGCTCGTCGTCAGCGACGAGATCCACGCCGAGCTGATCTACGAACCGCATCGGCACATCCCGTTCGCGTCGCTCGGGCCGCAGGTCGCTGCGCGCACCGTCACGCTCACCTCTGCGAGCAAGGCGTTCAATCTCGCAGGGATGCGGTGCGCGGTGGTGCACTACGGGTCCGAGACCCTGCTGAAGCGCCGGGACGCGGAACCCTTCGACCTGTACGGGACGGTCTCGGTTCCGGGAGTGGCCGCCACGCTCGCGGCGTGGCGTGAGGGCGACGCGTGGCAGCGCGATCTGCTGCGCGTCCTCGACCGGAATCGCCGGCGGGTGGACGAGGTTCTGCGCGAACGGATCCCGGCCTTGCGGCATCACCTGCCGCAGGGCACCTACCTGACGTGGTTGAACACCGGACCGCTCGGCATCGGCGATCCGGTGTCGACGGTGCGCGATCGAGGACGCGTCCTCGCCGACGGCGGGGTGCGGTTCGGCTCCGGAGCGCGCAACTTTCTGCGCATCAACTTCGCGACGTCGGCGCCGATCCTCGATCGGATCCTCGACGGGGTCACCGACGCGCTCGGCTCCTGATGATCACCAGACCGGATCCACTGCGGGCGCGGTCGTGATCTCGAGCGAATCGCTCACGGTCGTGCATGCTTGTGCGGCCGAAGCGACAACGGCGCGTGAAGGTTTCGCCGTGAAGTTCTGGTAGAGCAGGCCGAAGTTCTGCTCTACATCGGCTTGGTTCGTCCCGCGGTCGCGCATCGAGTAGACGAACACCTTCTGCACCCAGCCCAGCCGGCGTGCCTCTGCGATGCCGGCTGCGATGATGTCCGCCTGCCGTTGCGCGCTCACTGCGTTCGAGGCGGTTCCGGTCGGGGCGCCGAACTCCGTCGCCCAGATCGGGGTGGCCGCGTCGCCGTACTGCACCATGGTGTCGCGCATCAGGCGCATGCGATAGAAGGTGTTCCAGCTCTGTGTGCTCGCGTCGTTCGGCAGCGCCGGATAGCTATAGGGATGGATCGACAGGATGTCGAAGTACTGCTGTGCACCTCGTGCGTAGAGCTGTTGCACATAGGTGACCGGTGAGATGTTGGTGCCGTCGTCCACAGCGGGGGCGAGGCCACCGTTGAGGATGCGCGCGCCGGGTTGCACGGACTTGATGGCCGGTGCCGCCGCCGCGAGCAGTTCGACATATTTCCCGATGTCGGCCCGGGGCCGGAAGAAACCGGTCAGATTCGGTTCGTTCCAGATCTCCCAATGGCTCACACGGGTCGAATAACGTTGCGCGACCTGGCGGGAGAAGGTGGCGAACGCCGCCGGATCGGCGGGATATCCGTGGGTGTCGGCTCCGCCCGCGACGCGCGCCCAGGCCGGCGTGTACGCGATGATGCCGACCACTTCGAGTCCGCGTGTGCGAGCGCGGTCCACCACGCGGTCCGGGATCGACCAATTCTGTTGCCCGCGGTTCGGTTCGATCACCGACCAGTCGATGTCCACGCGCAGCCACCGAGCGCCCACCGCACGGATCGCATCGAGTTCGCGGTCGAGTTCGGTGTCCGGCAGGTACATCAGCGGGGCGCCGGCCGCGATGCCGATGTCATCACTCCCGCAGGTCGTCGGTGGAGTCGGTTGGATCGGTGGGGCGCACGCTGCGAGTGCTGCGAGGGAGCACGCGAGGACTGCGGTAAGTATGGCGCGTGCTGGACGACCCATCGACTCTCCTGTGGTAGAACGGACAATTCGGGCATCGGTCGTAACGTCGCGCCACCGACCTACGATTCTTCTCGTGGAGCGAGCGGCAGACCGATGCCGCGAATTCACTGTAACGAGGAGAGGACCGAAAGATGCAGGATTCGTGGACTGAAGAATCCGGTGCATGCGCACCGTGAGTTTCGAGATCCACGATGAGGCATCGGCCACCCGGCTCTTCACGGAATGGGACGACCTCGCGCAGGAGCTGGGACAGCGTGTCGCGACCCGGCCTTCGTACGCGCTGGCCTGGAACCGAATGGGACGCGGACGATCGGCGGTGTGCACCGTCCGGCGCGGTGGCCGACTCGTCGGACTCGCGCCCCTGCACGCCCGCACCCGACTCGGGGTCACCGCGCTCCGGCTGCCGGCCCACGGCCTCGCGACGATAGGAACCTTCCTCGCGACCGACGAGGCGGCACTCGCCGATCTGCTCGACGGCATCGCCGACCGGAACATGGCATTGCAACTCGACCACGTCGATCTCACCGACCCTCTTGTGGAGATGCTGCAAGCCTCGCCTCGGTGGAGCGTCGACATCGTCGGAACCGAACGATGCCTGACCATCGATCTCGCCACCGGTGCCGGCGCCGAATCATTGCGCGGTCGACGCACGCTGAAGACGCTGTCCCGACTCGAACGTTCGCTGGCACGGGAGGGCACCCCGGCCTCCGTCGACGTGGTGTGCGATCCGGACCATCTCGCGCAGAGATGGTCCGACATCACCGCGGTCGCTGCGGCCGCCGACGAGCACAGCGGACGCGACGATTTCTGTGCGCCTCCGTTCACCGCTTTCACCCGGCCGTTGCTCGACGCCGAGGCCCGTGCCGGAAGGCTGCTCGTCGTAGGTCTACTCGTCGGCGACCGGTGGATGGCCCACGAGATCATGTTCCGCACCGGCACGACGGCGGAGATGTGGATCGGCCGCTTCCATCCCGAGGTGCGCCGTCACCAGCCCGGACAGTTGCTGCAGCGACGGCTGACCGATCGGCACGACGAACTGGGCATCAACCGCTTCGACTATCTGCTCGGCACATCGGAATTCAAGGAGCAGTGGGCGAACGGTGATTACCGGGTGGGGCGGATCGTCGCCGTTCCCACTTCGCGACCGCACCACCGGTGGACCCTGCGCGCCGCGGACCTCGGAGCCGGTCTCGTCCGTCCCCTGCGCCTGGCCGCGCGCGACGCCCTCACGTCGAACCGTTCGTGATCAGAGGCAACCGGGAGTGACCGCCGCCGTGCGCAGCACGTCCCAGGCCGGTTTGGGCGACCCGTCATGCGCGAGGACCCCGAAGTTCTGCTCGCGATCGGACACGTCGGTGCCCCGGTCGAGGAGGCTGTAGACGAACAGCTTGTCGACGAATCCCAGCGCGCGCTGTTCGGTGATCCCGTCGCGCAGAATCTCCGCTTGCTCCGCGAACCCGACAGCGTCGGTGCCCGTTCCGGTGGGCGCCCCGATCTCCGTCGCCCAGATCGGCTTGTCGGAGTCTCCCCTTTCGACCATGACGGTGCGCATCTCGCGCATGCGGTAGAAGGAGTTCCAGTCGGACGTCGACGCGTCGGACGGCAGGGCCGGGTAGCTGTAAGGATGCATGCCCACCACGTCGAAGGTCCATGAAACACCCTGGTCGTACAGTTCGGTGAGAAACGTCGTGGGCGCGATGTCCGATCCGTTGTCGGTGGCGGGGGACAAGCCGCCGGTGACCACCACTGCTCCGGGGTCGACGTTGCGGATGGCATCCGACGCCGCAACGAGCATCTCCGCGTACGCGCCGACATCGGGTTGCGGGGTGAAGAAGGCCGTCAGGTTCGGCTCGTTCCAGATCTCCCAGTGCGTGACGGTGTCGGAATAACGATCGGCGACGTCGCCCGCGAAGCGTCCGAACTCGCCGGGGTCGGCGGGCATGCCGTGCGTGTCCTCGGGCTCGACCTCGGATGTCCGCGCCCAGCGCGGGGTGTGGGTGAGCAGGCCCAGCACCTGCAAGTCGTGCGACTCGGCCGCGGCGACGACGCGGTCGGTGCCGCTCCAGTCGAAGCGACCACGCGCCGGTTCGATGATCGACCAGTCCATGTCGAACCGGATCCAGCCGGCACCGCTGTCGGCGACCGCCGACATGTACGCCCCGAGATCGGTGTCGTCGAGGGTATCCAGGCCGGAGCCGGTCGCAATTCCCAGGCTTCCGCCCGTCAGATCGGTCCGGCAGTCGCGTGCCTCGGTGCTCTGGGTGCACGACAGAGCGAACACACCGACGAGGGTGACGACGGCGCGGAGTGGCATGGACCGCGGAAGGGACACTGCAACCTCAACGGGACTTGACGAGACCGACGAGGCCGAGCCCGCCGGTGATGGGAAGGACGTGGGTTCCGGCCAGAACACAGACTGCCGAGATGACGGCGGTGACGGGCCAGGGGAGATCGTAGCGCTCCGCGAACAGCGACATCCACACGGCCACCGCAACACCCAGCAGTGCGATCGCGCAGGTCTCTGCGAAGGGGAACAAGCGCCCGATCCGCACCGTACGGGCCACGACGATCCAGATCGCAACGAGCATCGCGGCCTCGGTGAGCGCGGTCGCCAGAGCTGCCCCGTCGAACGACATGCGGGGGATGAGCACGAGGTTCGCGCAGACGTTCCCGACGAGCGCGGCCGCTGCGACCCAGGGATACACCCGGTGTCGAGCGGTCGCGATGAGCACGGTGAGACCGAGTTGGGTGAGCATCGACAGGGCACTGCCCAGTACCAGTAAGCGCGAGGCGTCGGCGGCGTCGGCGAACCGATCGCCGTAGAGGAGAGAGAGGACGCCGTCGGCCGAAGGCCAGAAGGCGGCAGCAGCTGTTGCACCCAGCACCGCGAGGAGCATCGCCGCCTCACGTGTGCGGTGGCGGAACTGTTCGCTCTGCGCCGGCCAGGTCGCGACCAGCAGCGTGGTCACGGGACCGACGACCGTCGACGAGACCATCGACAGAAGATCGGCGAACTTGTAGCCGACGGTGTACAGACCTACCGAGTCGAAGGTGTCCATGCGGCCGAGCATGAGGATGTCGACTTTGGACAGCACCGTGAGCAGAGCGAAACCGATGCTGAGCGGGATCGCTTCGACGAGCATCTCCCGCCAGCGCCACAACTGGGCGCGCGCGGCGGGCAGGGGGCCGGCCTTCCCCGCACGTACGCCGCGCACGAGAATGCCCGCCCCGGCGATTTCGTTGATCACGGCCGGCACCACGAGTACGAGCAGCACCGGATTCCACAGCACGGCAGCGATGGTGGCGATCAGTTGGGCGAGTTGGCCGAAGGTCTCGGCTACAGCCACCGACGCCATCCGCAACCGGCTCTGATACATGACGGACAGGGCGTTGTTGGGAGTCGCGATCACCACGACGAGCCCCGCGATCACCGTCGCCCAGACGACATCGGAGGAGTATCCGAGGAGTAGTACGTACCCGATGGCCAGTGCGTAACCGAGCAGACCGAGCACGCCACGCAACGCGATGAACGCGGTGGTGACGTAGGAGACCTCCCACGGATTGCATTCGACGAGCTTGGCGAGCACCACGCGGCCCACGCCGAGATCGGTGACGACGGACAGCAACCCGAGCAGACCGAAGACGAAGGAGAACTTGCCGAAGTCGTCCGGTGCCAGCGCGCGGGCGACGATCATCGAACCGGCCCAGCCCATCGACGCGACGGCGAGCCGGCTGCCGAGCATCACGACGGTGTTGCGCCGCGCGGCACGCCCGTCGAGCCGGGGTGTCCGGGGTTCGTGGAGAGTGCCCCCGGGGTCGTGCGCCGCGGCGATCCGTTCCATCACGACGGTCTCGGCCATGCGGTCGGCCAGCGAATGTCTGCCCACGGCGGCGGCCTTCTCAGATTCTCAGGCCTGCGATGCGATAAGCGTCGCGCGTGAGCTCGGCGGTGCGCCTCCAGGTCGAGGTCGCGGCGACCTCGCGTCCGCGTGCGCGCAGCGCATCGGCGGTATCGGTGTCGTGGACGACCACCCGCAACGCCGCGGTCCACGATGTCTCCGTGTGTTCGGTGACGAGCAGTGCTCCGTCGTCGACGATGTCGGGCAGGGCACCGACGGCGCTCGTCACCACCGCGCCCCCGCACGCCATCGCTTCGAGCGGCGGCAACCCGAAACCTTCGTAGCGCGAGGCGTACGCGACGGCGCTCGCCGCGGCATACAGTGCCGGGAGGTGTGCGGTGGGAACGTAACCGAGACCGATCGAACCGGCCGGCGCGTCGGGGCCGGTGGACCCGGCCCCGGCCAGCACCAGGGGGATGTCGAGGATGCGGCACGCGTCGGCGACGAGCGCGACGTCCTTGCGGGGTTCGACGGTGCCGACCTGCAGGACGAACCGTTCGGGCAGCCGGTAGGCCCTGCGGATGCCCCGTACCTTCTCGGGGGTGGGAGGTTTCGCCCACACCGCGGGTGCGAGCGGGGTGACCACGGCCTCGCGACCGCACAGGGCGTGCAGACGTTCGGCGGTGAAGTTCGAGACCGCGACGAGCACGTCCGCTCGCCTCATGGCATCTCGCAACAGGGCGCGCTCACCGGCCGCACGATACTTGCCGAATGCCCACGGGGTGTCGAAGACGGCCAGATCGTGGAACGTCGAGACGGTGACGCCGGAACACCGAACAGGGACGTCGACGTCGAGACTGTGGAACAAGTCGACGCCCCACACGGGCATCTTGGCGTAGAGCATCCGTCGCACTCCACCGGCGACCGGCCGCACGTGCGGGGCCACGCGAAACGGCAACTCGCCCGTCGCGTCATGTTGCACGGAGGCTCGCAGCGCCGCTGCGGGGAGCAGGAGGTCGAGCGCGTTCAGGAGTTCCCGGACGTAGGTCTGGACGCCACTACCGGACGGACGGAGTGCGAGGGCGCCGAATCCGATGTGGGGGGCAAGTTTCGGTGAAGTGACCAGCGTTGGGTCAGTGCGCATCCGACAGTTCCTAACAGTAGCCAGAAATAGACGTCGAGAGGGAAGATCTCGAGATAGGTCGCCACCGTGGAGGCGATCGCTGCCGCGACGATCGTGCCGCTGACACCGAGTGCGAGGGCGGCATCCTGCCCGCTCATGATCCGCGATGCGCGCAGTGTCGAGACCGCGGCGCACACGAGCACGAGAACGAACAACCACACGCCCAAGGGGCCCAGTTCCACGGCGAGCTTCATGTAGTAGTTGTCGGGCTGATAGGGCATGAACCCGAACTGCACTGCGGCGTGCAACGACAGATCCGACAGCATGGGGTTGCCGTCACCGAGATGCTTGGACGCGGCCGAGCCGGTCGCGCCGAGTCCCTGGCCGAAGGGGTGCACCCACAGTGACGACATGGTCTGCGACCATCCGTCGCCGCGTTCGCCGAGACTCGACGAGGAGAACAGCGTTGCGAGAACCGAACTCGGCGCAGCGACGAGGACGATCGGCACGAGCACCGCGATGCTGCCGAAGGCGAGGAACAACGCCCGGTAGCGGTGGATCGCGAACCACAACAGGGCGACCGCCAGCCCGATATAGCTGGCGCGCACGATGGTCACACCCATGCCGAGCAGCATGATCGGCGTTGCGCACAGGAACACCTTGTTGCGGAGTCGATGCGGGTCGGCGAACGCTACTGCGCAACCGACGATCAGGGAGATCATGACGAACAACCCGAAGGCGAACGGCGTGGTGAAGGTGCTGAAACTGCGCAGGATCCCACCGGTGGTGCGGAGATGCTCGTCCCAGCGATAGCCGAGTTCGGCGAGTCGCTCTCCGCCGATGACCTGCTGCGCGAGACCGACCACCGCGGTCAGTACCCCCATACCCATGACGATCGTGACGAGGCGATCGCGGTCGCGGGCGTCGAAGGGCGCACGCCACAGGATGACAGGGATGACCAGATAGAAATACGTGATCTTGAGCGCCGTGATGCCGGCGAGTCCGGAGACGGCAAGAGCGGACAGTACGCCCATCGCCACCCAGGCGGCCACAGCCGGCCACCACGGATACGACGGAGCGGGAAGTCGGCGACGGTACGGACTGACGAATGTGGCTGCGAGAGTGAGGAGGAGAACGCCTTCCTTCCATGGCGCGAGTGCCTGCCCGCCGGGCACGATCGTCAGCAGACCGTGCAGCGGAGTGAGGGCCGCGACGATCAGCAGACCGTTCTGCGCTCGTAGATACAAGAGCGCGAACAGCGCGATCACTGCCGGAAGGGCGAGCAGCAGGACAGGCGTCGTCACGAGGCGCGCTCACTGTTCATCGGCTCGACCGGCACTGTCCCGAACTCGCCGAGGATGGTGGAAGTGACAGCAGACCTGAGGAATTCACGGCCGTCGCGGTGATAGCCGCCGTGGTCGCCCACCGGTCCGGCGATGATGTGACCGGTGAATCCGCGGCGTCGCAACCGCATCAGGCCCTCCCCTCCGCGCTGGGATTCGAAGGAACGATGATCCTGGGCCGACAGCACGACCGTGGTCGAAACGTCTGCACGTCGCAGCGCTTCGAGTACGACTTCGGGCACCTGTGTGACGCCGAACCACCCGAGCAACAGCCACAGCCGGTACGGGAGATGTTTCTGCGCCCACGGTTTGATGCGAGCGCGAAGAGGAACGGAACTGTTGTCGACCTTTCCGGGCGCTTCGCGTGCTTCGGGTGCAGGGGGAGCGAGCATGTTCCGCAGTGACTTCCGTCGATGGGTCGACCACAGGATCATGTTCACGAGTACAGCCGTGCGCGCGTGCCCTCGGATGCCGACCCATGCCGCGTACCATGCTCCGGAGCACAGTCCCGTCACGACGAGATCCCGTGGGGCGACGCCGAGGGAGGCGACGGCATCTTCTGCGTCGCGATCGGACGTGTCCGAGTACAGCGGAGTGGGGGCCGCTCTGTGCGCCGTGCCGGTGTCGCCCACGCCGGTCCTGTCGAAACGTATCGAGGAGACGCCGTGCGCGGCGAGACTGCGCGCGAGTTCGACCCACAGTCGGCTCGGCCCCACCCGGTGTTCGTACGCGGTCCCGAAGAACAACACCGTCGAACCGGCGGAGCCCGCGCCTCTCACCCCCTGGGTCCGAAGAGCGAACATCGAGTTCGGGCCGAGGTACTCCGCGCTTTCCGTGATCGGAACTCCGGTGTCGGTCGTCGCGACGACCGCATGTTTCCGGTCGGGGAAGCGGATTTCCGTGGTCGAGCTCGGTGCGGCAGCACCGATCCAGTCGGCGATGCGGCCGAGGTGACCGGTCGGGATCGCCGGGTGGAGGGTGCTGGGTGTGGTGAAGGACTCATGGCCGTGCAAGGAGAGTTCGTCTGTCTCGAGGGCTGCGGCGAGCCGGGCGACCGCTGGCGTTTCACGGGCCGCGGGCCGGGTCGCAAGCAGGGTTCGTGTGCCGGCCAGAGAGCGTGGATCGATCCGCAGAGCGCCGAGCGCCTCGGCGGCCTCGGGGGCGAGCACTCCACCGATCATCGACACCCGTGGATCGTCGGGGTGGTCCATGCCGAGGGCGAGGCGATAGAGAACGCGTTGTTCGCGTAGGAATGCGCGTCCCGAAACGATCGGATCCCACAGGACTGCGGCATCGACCGGACCGCACTGCGGTAGCGAGGTGGCTGCGATCAGTGCTCCCGCGCGCAATCCCACGACGGTGACATGTGCGGCGCCGCCGGCACGTGCGGTCGCGACCGCCGCGGCGACACTGCGCTGCCATGCCTCGACCGCATCGGGTGAATCCTGATCGCCCGCGGAGTCGCCGGTGCCCTCGTAGTCGAAACGCAATGCCGCGAGTCCGCGCTCGGCGAGTTGTTCGGCGAGGGCCTTGACCCCCCGATAGGTGTCGAGATGTTCCTTGCCGAGAGGCGGGCACAGCACCACCGCACCGCGTGCGCGGCCGCCGGAGGGAAGGTGGACGTGGCCGAGGAGGGGAGACTCGGCGTCACCGAACCACGATGCGTATTGCACATCCACTCCGTGACCTCCACTGTCGAGGGGGTGAAAGACGGGGTGATTTCTCGACCCGTGGTTCAACCCTGAATCTTCTTGTCGTTCGGACGCATTCGGATCGAGGCACCACTCCGGCCCGTTACCGCTCACTCCCGGCAGGGTCATAAAGTACCCCTCGGACGATTCGGGGTTTTCGAAGGGATGGTTGTGCCTGGAATCCTGGTGCACGAATGGATCGCACGCGACGGAGGTTCGGAGAAGGTTCTCGACGAGTTCGTCCGCACCTTCCCCGACTCCGACGTGCTGTGCCTGTGGGACGACGCCGATCGGTATCCGGATCGGACGGTCCACGAGAGCGGCCTGGCGCGCACACCCCTGCGACGGCACAAGGCGCTTGCCCTGTCCGCCATGCCGTACGTCTGGCGGCGGCGACCCGGCTCGTACGACTTCGCGCTGGTCAGCTCGCATTGCTTCGCTCATCACGTCACCTTCCGGAGCGTCCCGAGCGGGTTCGAGAAGTTCGTCTATGTGCACACCCCCGCGCGCTATCTGTGGAATCCCGAGCTGGACGATCGGGGTGCCTCGCTCGCGGTGCGGTGCGCCGCGCCCCCGCTGCGGGCCCTCGATCGGCTCCGCGCGCGGGAGGGTGCGCACTTCGCTGCGAACAGCGATTTCGTGCGCCGGCGCATCGAGCGGGCCTGGGATGTCGAGGCGCGTGTGATCTTTCCTCCCGTCGAGACGACCCGCATCTCGTCGGTGCCCGACTGGCGTGATGAACTGTCCTCGGTCGAATCCGCCCTGCTGGAGAGGCTTCCCGAGATCTTCGTGCTGGGAGCATCGAGGTTCGTACCGTACAAGCGACTGGATTGGGTGATCCGGGCCGCCGACCTCGCCGGGGTGCCCGCGGTGATCGCGGGATCCGGACCGGAGGAGGGCCGGCTGCGGCAGCTCGCCGCCGAAGCGGCGGTGCCGGTTCACGTCCTCGCACGGCCGTCCGATGCTCTCCTCTACGCGCTCTACCAGCAGGCGCACGTCTATGTCTTCCCTGCGGTGGAGGATTTCGGGATCATGCCCGTCGAGGCGCGGGCAGCGGGAGCGCGTGTGATCGTCAATGCGCTCGGAGGTGCTGGTGAGACGGTTGCGGAGGGTGTCGACGGCCTGCGCTTCCACGAGGACACGGTGGAGGCCGTCGCCGAGTGCATCGCGGCGATCGACGCGGTGCCGAAGGGGGGTGACGGATCGGTGGCGCGGCTCTCCTCGGAGAACTTTCGCCGGCGTATCCGAGACTGGGTGGGCGAGAGGGTCGGACCGGGGTGACTCAGATCATGCTACCGACGAGTAGCTCTACTCTTGTCGGTGGTTCGTCCCTGTTGTACGGTTCTCCCGGGTCGGGAGCCGTAGGTTGGGATGGGGGATTGCCATGTCTCGATGCCGCCGACCGAACTCCGTTCGATGCTGCTCCCTCGTGCGTGGTCCCGCGAAATAGACCGACTCGTACTCTGTTCGGACCGTTTCGGTATCCGCTCGCGGGCGAATGTTGCCTGCGACACTGTGGTCGTTTGCACTGAAACGAAACTCGCACGTCGTCCGATCAAACGGACAAAAGCACCAAAACGACTATCGGGCTGTCGGGGCCACGCTGTTGGGTGGAGTAGGCAAGCAGGAGAAGCATGGGGATCGGACCCGAGTTGGCGCGCAACAGTGTGCCGGCCCGCGATACGAGCGACGGTCGCGGGAGTGTCCCGCGCCGGCGCTGGCAGCGGAGTTACCGGAGGTCGTTGACGGTTACCGATACGGCGATCGTGATCGTGACCGTAGCTCTGGCACAGCAGGCCGGCTGGACCATCGATGGGGTGGCCCACAGTATCGGATCGGCTGCCGTGGTGGCGGGTATGTGGCTTGCGGTGCTCGCGCTCAACGGATCTCGCAAGGATCCGATCGTCGGCAGTGGCGAGGAGGAATACCGGCTCGTCACGAGGGCCACTGTGCAGACCTTCGGCTTGCTCGCCATCGCATCGTTCGTCGTCGACTCGTTCGCCACCGACCTGAACACGATTCGGGCCTATCTGCTGGTGGCTCTTCCCGTCGGACTGGTCACGTTGCCTCTCGGTCGGCGGTGGTGCCGTCGAGTGATCGAGCGGCGCCGCGTCCGGGGCGAATTCAGGACGTCGGTGCTCGTCGTCGGTTCCGAACACGCGGTGGATGCGATGGTCGGATCGTTCGTCCGCGACACCTCGGCCGGATACCGCGTCGTCGGCGTGTGCACCACCGGGCACACGGGCGACACCGACCGCGTCATCACCGTCGCCGGTCAGGAGATCCCGGTGCTCGGAGCGGAGACGGACGTGATCAACGCCGTCAAGCTCTCCGGCGCCGACACCGTCGCGATCGCGGCCGGAACCCACTGGGGCAACGGCGACATCGGCGATCTGGCCTGGGAGCTCGAGCCCTACCGCGTCGATCTCGTGGTGGCTCCCGGCGTCACCGACATCGCTCTGCCGCGACTGTCGATGCACCCCGTGGGCGGACTGCCGTTCGTGCACGTCGAGGAGCCGCAGTACCGCGGATCGCACCGGCTGGCCAAGACGACCTTCGACCTCGCGTGTGCGGTCCTTGCCCTGACGGTCGCGGCGCCGGGCATGCTCGTGGTCGCCGCGCTGATCAAACTCCAGGACGGCGGCCCGGTCTTCTACCGGCAGGAACGCGTCGGACTGGGCGGCACGGTCTTCCGGATGTGGAAGTTCCGGTCCATGGTCGTCGACGCCGACCGGATGGTCGATACAGTTCGCACGCAGACCGGGCAGGACGACGCGACCTTCTACAAGTCCGCCCGCGATCCGCGGATCACGCCCGTGGGACGGTTCATCCGCCGCACCAGCATCGACGAACTGCCCCAGCTGTTCAACGTCCTCGCCCGCGACATGAGTCTCGTCGGCCCACGTCCCCTCGCGGTCGGTGAGGGGGAGAAGATCCCGGGCTTCGTTCCCCGCCGCATCCTGGTGCGTCCCGGCATGACGGGACTGTGGCAGGTCTCCGGCCGATCCGATCTGGCCGAAGCCGACCGTATCCGGCTCGACCTGTTCTACGTGGCGAACTGGTCGATGGTGCAGGACCTGCTCATCGTCGTGAAGACGGTGCGGGCGGTGCTGGCGAGCGACGGCGCCTACTGACCCGGCCGGGCGGCGGGGTTTCGCGGTCGGGGAGCGGGGAACTCTTCGAATTCGTCCTGGAGTGTCGGCAGGAGGAGGAGAAGGTGAACACGTCCGTCCGAAGATTCCATCCCGACCCCGACGACATCCCACTCGTCACGTCACTCGACCAGATCGCCGATCTCGCGACGGATCCGCTGCTGTACCTGAGATATTCGAGGGGACCGGCAGCGGACGCCGAGGACGGACCGAGCCGCGACCACGAGGCGAACCTGACGCTGCCGGGGCTCTCGGTCACCACCCTCGCCCCCGAGCCGTGGTGGCGGCGCCCCGTCAAGGACTGGGTCGCCCGACGTCTCTGCAAGTACACCGAGCTCGACGAGGAGGACGGACGCTTCGCGTGGATCCTCACCGGAAGGATGGTCGGACGCGGTCCCGATCACGAACCGTTGCTCGTCGACGTCCGTCCCCATGCGCGGCTGAGCAAGGGTGTCCTGGACGAGGCGAGACGCTGGTACGACGAGCATTTCGACGTCGGCAACGATTCACGCAGGAGTGCGTGAGTATCGTTCGCGCAGAACATCGGCAGCCCACCCGGCGCGGCGCGGGGTGGGCTGCCGATGTGCGTGTCACACGAGGTCCCGTGGGATCCGGCGCTGCCAGTTCTGCGCATGGACCCGTCGATCGCCGTGATCGTCGTCGAGTTCGAAGGCATCGAGCTCGGCGTTGATCACGAACTCCTCGGGAGTGGAGGTGAGGATCGTGCGGGTTCGGACCTCGGTGCGCCAGTCGTCCCGTTCGTAGCGGCGCAGGGTGCGGGTCTCACCGCGCACCGAATTCGGGTCGTTGCCGCCGAAGCTGAACCACTCCTGGGTGCGGCGTCGGATCACGGTGCCGGTCTCGTCGATCCGGAACGACCCCTGGTCGTCGAGGATGTCGAGAGTCGACACGCCGGTCGCGAGGTCGCGGGTGGTCCGCCAGTGGTGTTCACCCGGCTGCAGGAGCGTGATCCCGAGTTCCGGAGCCGTCTCCGGCTCCCCGAACTCGCGTAGGTGTGCGTCCTCCGGTCGCGGTGGCCGCACCGGCAGATGCAGATGTCCACCGGTGTACACCGTGACCTCGGCGGGTGTCGGGGACGGCCACGCCAGGGGGAAGTAGGAGGTGGACAGCGACAACCGGAGGCGGTGCCCGGCCGGGAACACGTGGGCCATCCCGTTGAGCTCGATCCGGATCCGATAACGCCGGCCCGGTTCGAGAGCTTCCGGTTTTTCGCTGCTGTCGCGGTGGGTGAGATTCAGCAACCCGTAGGTCACGCGTGTCGCCTCGCCGTTCGGCGCGACGTCGGACAACCGGGCGGCGAGCATCGACACCGGGCTGTCCGACGAGACCTCGAGTTCCACCTCGGGGCGACCGAGGATCTCCGTCGTGGTGTCGAGCGCCTCGGTCTCGAAGACGAGCGCACCGCCGTCCTCCTCACGCTGGTCCGACGGCAGGTCGGGCGTCGCAGCGTAGGAGGCCCACTTGCCGGCGAACATGCCCACACTCAACGGAGATCGGAGCGGCAGCGGCCTCTCGTCGACCGCGAGGGTGCCGCCGTCGTCGGGATGCAGCGCATGCCGATCGAAGGTGAAGCGGCGGTTCTCGATGTTCGGTGACGGCCACGACGGTTCGGCCACCCACCGGCCCGGACGCTCCGCGTAGGACGGGTTCGGTTCGATGGCGTCCTGCATCCAGGCCCGCACCATCGGTTCGTCCATCACCCCCGTGTCGATGCCCTTGAGCCAGTGGTCCCACCACCGCACGACCTCCTGCAGGAAACCGATCGCCGGGCCGGGGACGCCGAGATGCGGATACTTGTGGCCCCACGGCCCGATCAGTCCCTTCCGGGGGACGTCGAGATGTTCCATCAACCGGAAGATGGCATTGGTGTACCCGTCGGCCCAGCCGCCGACGGCGAGGACCGGGCACTGCACGGCAGAGTAGTCCTCGTTGACGGAGGCCCGCTTCCAGTAGTCGTCCCGGTGCTGGTGTTCGAGCCACTTCTCGATCCACAGTCCACTGCCCTCGAGCCGTTCGTGCCACATCTCGCGCCACCGGTCGCCGACGATCGCGGGGTCTGGGGGCAGGCTGTTGAAGGCGAACATCACCGTCGCCTCGGACAGGTTGTCGGACAACAGACAACCACCCATGTAGTGCATGTTGTCGACGTACAGATCCTCGGTGGCGGACGCGCTGACGATCGCCTTCAGGGCCGGCGGCCGGCGCGCGGCGACCTGCAGACTGTTGAAGCCACCCCACGAGATGCCCATCATGCCGACGGAGCCGTCGCACCACGGTTGCGACGCCAGCCATTCGATGACCTCACAGGCATCGTCGTGCTCGTCGGCGAGGTACTCGTCGCGCAGCACCCCGTCGGAGTCCCCGCTTCCGCGCATGTCCACTCGTACACAGGCGTAGCCGTGGCCGGCCATGTAGGGATGGTTCAGTGCGTCCCGTCCGCGGGTGGTATCGCGCTTACGGTAGGGGATGTACTCGAATACCGCGGGCACGGGGTGTTGTTCGGCGTCGACGGGCAGCCAGATCCTTGCCGCGAGCCGCGCACCGTCACGCATCGTGATGAAGACGTTCTCGATGACACGGACCTCGTTCGGGAGGTCTGTGATCGTGCGCATGCCGACCTCCTCTCAGTTCTCCGGCACCGGATCGAAGGTGAACGGAAGTGCCTGGAGTCCTTGCTGATAGCGCTGCCCGAGCTGTTCGACGCTGTCGGCGCCGATGTACATGGTGCCCAGCTCGTAGCGATAGGCATCCTGGTTGGGCAGGTCGGCGAGCCGGTCGCCGGGAGCGACGTCGATGCACACCAGGGCGCCGGGGATCGTTTCACGCAGGCGGGCGATGTCCGCTTCCGTGGGCACCGACGTGACGATGCCGTCCTCGTAGCGCGGGATGATGCACTTCGCCGCGACGGCGGATTCGCCCTGCCGGTACGGCATCCGGGGCGGCCGGCCGAGCGCGATGTCGATGGCCACCTCGTGGTTGGAACTCCCGTCGACCTTGGCGAACAATTCGCTGTGCGACTGGGAGATTCGCGTGTTGACCTCGATCAGCCAGAGTTCGTCGTTCTCCTCGTCCCACATGAATTCGGAGTTGAAGCAGCCGTTGTCGAAGCCGACGTGCCGCAGGTAACGCTCGGTGATGTCGATCATGCGTGCCTGTACCTCGTCGGGCACGGTGCTCGCCGGGTAGTCGAGGCGCTCGAAACTGTGCCCCGCCGCGTCCTTGCGCATGTCGAAGACACCGTGAATGCCGAACTGCCCCTGGAACATCGTGCCCTCGGGGGCGGCCTGGATCCCGCTGACGACCTGCTCGGCGAGGCAGGTGGTGCCGGAGCTCTCCCCGATCTCGTCCGGAAGGTCGACGCGGCGCAGCACTTCGTCGAATGCGTTGCCGACCAGTCCGATCTTCTCCCGGATCTCGACGAGGGCCTCGGCGAACTCCTGCTCGTTGCGAATCTCGAATCCCAGCTGCGAGGAATGCGATTTCACGGGCTTGACCCAGAACGGGAAATCGAGCTCGATGCTGTCGAGTGCGTTGTCGTCGAAGGGATCGAACGAGCTGAACTGCGGGACGCACTCGGGAACGGATTCCTTCTGGGCCAGGCGGCTCCAGTACTTGTGCTCGGTGGCGACGATGCTGCGCAGCGACGGCGAGGGGATGTTGCGTTCGGCGGCCAGGATCGGAGCGAGCACGCTGGTGGGGAAGTCCCAGTGGGCGATGATCCCGTCGACGGTACCGGGGAAGGCGTCCAGTTCGCGCCGACATGCGTCGAGAAGGTCGTCGAACACGTATTCGTCGGGCTCCACCAGGCTTTCGTAGTCGAGCAACCCGTAGAAGCTCAGCTGGTCGGCACCGCGTACGGTCTCCAGTTCCTTGCGCTGGATGTCGGTGAGTCCGAGGACGAAGATGTTGGTGCTCATGGAAGAAGCCTTCCCGCTCCCTCGCGGCACGAAACAATCGGATAACGAAACGAACCGTCGGGAAGGTACTTTCACGCGCAACCGCCCCGGCTCGCAGGAGCCGGGGCGGTTGCATCGAAAGGGAGAATCAGGGAGTGTCGGGGTCGAGGGCGTCCTTGACCTTGCCCACGAGTCCTTTCTCCGTTCCCAGTGCGGCGGAACGAGGCTTGCCCTGGGAACCGTCGTAGGTCGCGTACAGCTTCGGGTCCGGCGGCGGTGCGCTCGCGACGTCGCCCAGCGGGACAGGGTCGGCGAGGAACGACATGGGTGTCGTGCCGTCGGGTCCGGTGCCGTGCGCCCAGCGTCCCTGATCGGCGGCTGCTCCGTCCGACAGATGCCACAGGCTCGACGCATGTTCGGAATGTTCCTCGTCGAACAGCGCGTTGGGGGCGATCGGGCTCGGTTCGATGCCGTCGGCCTTCAATTCCTCGATGGCGGCCAGCCACAGGTTCTGGTGGTAGGTGTCGCGGGCGAGGTTGAACCGGAGCATGTCCTTGACGCCCGGATCGTCCGTCATGTTGTACAGCCGTGCGGTCTGCACCCGTCCCTGCGCTTCGGCGGCGACGTTGGCGTGGAAGTCGGCGAGCAGGTTACCGCTGGCCACGATGAAACGGCCGTTCCACGGCACACCGTTGCTGTCCGAGAGGGTCGGTCCGCCACCGGAGATGATGGCCTGCTGCGGATCCATGCCGCCGAGTACCGCTGCGACCACCGGGTCGGCGGCGGCGTTCTTGGTCGACTCGGTTGCGGGTGCGCCTTCGAGGAGACGCGCCACCATGGTGGCGATCATCTCGACGTGCCCGATCTCCTCGGTGGCGACGTCCATGATCATGTCCTTGTACTTGCCGGGCATTCGACAGTTCCAGCCCTGGAACAGGTACTGCATGGTCACGGTCATCTCGCCGTACGCACCGCCGATCAGCTCCTGGAGCTTTCGGGCGTAGACCGGGTCCGGCTTTTCGGGCTTGACGTCGAATTGCAGATGGTCGGTATGACGAAACATGGGTGTGTCCCCTCGAATGCCGATTGTCGTGTGAGAGTCACCGGCGGCGCCGTGCTCTCGACGCCGTATCGGGAAGCCCGTGGGCTACGAAGCGGCTACCCGTCTCGGGGCGCTCCAAACACGATCCGGTATCTCCCCGTACTCGTTCCGTTTTGTGCCAACGTGGAGGTATGGAAGGTTGGTCGGATTCGACATTCGCAGATGTCGGGGCGGTAGCCCGCAACAGAGCTGTAGGACGGTTGCGCACAGCTGCGGCAGTGCTGCTCACCGTGGTCCTGGTGGCCGGCGGTGTCGGGCTGCTCGGTGTGCGCAGTTCCACCGCGTCCGCCGAGGGTGGTGGCTACGGCCTCGAAGTGACCTACCCCCGGATCGCGCGTCCCGGGCTCGATGTTCCGTGGTCCGTGAAGTTGCATCGCGACGGGGGGTTCGAAGGGGAGATCGTCCTCGCGATCGACACGTCGTATTTCGAGATCCTCGAGATGCGGGGCCGCCTGCCCGAACCGGCGTCCGAGACCGCGGGCAACGGATTGGTGCATCTGACCTTCGATCCGCCTCCGGGTGACGAGTTCACTTTTGCGCTCGACGTGCGGATCCGCGCCGGGAAGCAGTGGGGCGAATCGGGCTCCGTCTCGGTGATGGACGGCGAGAACTCGGCAGTGACAATTTATTTCGATACCTGGTTGGTGCCCTGATGGAGATCGTGATCCGCGCGCTCGTCCTGTTCCTGTTCCTGTGGGGAATCACCCGTCTCGTCGGTCGTTCCACCGTCGGCGAACTGAGTACATTCCAGCTCGTGCTCTTCGTGGCCATGGGTGATCTCGTACAGCAGGGGATCACCCAGGACGACGTGTCCGTGACGACCGCGGTCCTCACCATCGGCGTCTTCGCCGTCCTGACCTTGGGTCTGGCGACGATCAACGCCCGGTACCCCAGGATGCGCGGGATCACCCATGGTGTCCCGGTCGTGATCGTCGAGGACGGCGAACCGGACATGCAGAACCTGAAGCGGGAACGCCTGTCCCTCGACGACCTTCTGGCCGCAGCGCGGCAGGAAGGGATCCGCCGGTTTTCCGACATCGAACTCGCAGTGCTCGAGACGAACGGCCGGGTCTCCTTCTTCACCCGCAGGCGCGCCCAGGACGGCGCTCCGGAGGAACCGGACCCGGCATGAGGACGGCGGCGATCCGATCGGCTGTCAGTCGGTGCGACGTCCCGTCAGGGCATCACGAAGACGGTCCACCATGCCGATCCCCGGGCCTACCGTCTTGTGGAACAGTTCGGAATGAGGCGCGGACGGATGCGGTCGGGTCGGCGCCAGCTTCTTGGCGGCCTGTACCTTGGCGCCCACCTTCACGAGCGTGTCGTGCCCGAGGTGTGCCCTCAGTGCCGGAAACTGCTCGGACTCTTCATCGTTCGCGTGGTGGCGTAACAGATCCTCGAGTTTCTTCACCAGAGACGTGAATTCGGCACTCGACGCATCTGCACCCTCGAGTTGCTTCATCACCTGCACGATCTCGTCGTGCTCCTGCTTGTCGTGTTCGACGGCTTCCGTCCCCCCGGGTAGGTGTTTCTCCATTTCCGGATAGACGAACATCTCCTCGGCGACCGAGTGTCTCATCACCTCGGCGATCGCGGCGTCGGTGAGATCCCGGCGCTCGTCCGCATCGAGAGTGGTCTCTGCTCGACCCAGAAGTTCGAGCATCTCTCGATGGTCGTCGGTGAGGATGGTGACGACATCCGTGTTCTCGTGAGCGGGTTCGTTCATCGCGGTCTCCTTCGAATGGTCAGGATTGTTCGGTATCGCCGGTCTCGGCCGGCTCGTCCTCGCCTTCCGCCTGGTCCGGCTGCCGCGGGGGCTTCGAGAGGAGGTTGTCGGGATCGGCATCGGGATCCTGGGCCGGATCGTACGAATCGGCGGAACCTTCTGTGCTGCTCATGTATGAAGGGGTTCACCGGTGCCGATACCGGCAAACACAGGGATATCGGCGAAACGCAGGGGAGGCGGGAGCCGTGGACGAACCCCGATCGATGAGAGCGTGGCGAGTGACCGAGCCCGGCCCCGTCGCCGGTCACCCGATGAGCTTCGAATCCGTCCCGCTTCCGGAAGCGGGCGCGAACGATCTGCTGGTGCGCGTGCTGGCGTGCGGTGTATGCCGCACCGACCTGCACGTCGCCGAAGGTGATCTCCCCGTCCACCGGGCGGGGGTCGTCCCCGGGCACGAGGTCGTCGGGGTCGTCCATCGGGTGGGCGAGGCGGTGGAGGGGTTCGCCCCCGGCGACCGCGTCGGGGTGGCATGGTTGCGGTCGACATGCGGGCGGTGCCGTTACTGCCGCAGGGGCGACGAGAACCTCTGCCCGAATTCGAGATATACCGGTTGGGACGACGACGGTGGATATGCCGAGTTCGTCGCCGTGCCGGCGGCGTTCGCGCTACCGCTCCCCGGCGGATACGACGACGTCGAACTCGCTCCGCTGCTCTGCGCCGGCATCATCGGCTACCGCGCTCTGAAGCGCGCATCCGTCCCGGACGGGGGCAGGCTCGGCATCTACGGCTTCGGCGGCAGCGCGCATATCGCCGCGCAGGTCGCCATGGCGAGAGGTGCCGAGGTCCACGTCATGACGCGGAGCGAGGACGCGAGGACCCTCGCCCGCGAGCTCGGGGCCGCGTCCGTGCAGGGTGCTGCGGACGCGCCACCGGCGCCTCTCGACGCCGCCATCCTCTTCGCGCCCGTCGGAGACCTCGTGCTGCCCGCGCTGGAGGCGCTCGACCGCGGCGGCGTCCTCTCGATCGCCGGTATCCATCTCACCGACATCCCGCAATTGAACTATCGAAGGCACCTTTTCCAGGAACGCGAGATCCGCTCGGTCACGGCCAACACCCGCGAGGACTCCCGGGAGTTCCTCGGCTTCGCCGGGAAACACCGAATCAGGGTCGCGACGATGCGGTACGGGCTCCCCGACGCCGACCGTGCACTGAAGGATCTCGCAGGCGACCGCGTACGAGGCGCTGCCGTCCTCGTCCCCTGAGAGTTCGGAGATCGATACTGCTCGGATACGCCCGAGATCACCAAGTCGGGACTTTCTACCCTACGGCAGAATCCTGTCCGGGACGACGATAATGGTGTCGGACCCAGGAGGGCCCCTCGGACTTCTCACTCACGAGGAGATGAGGACAATGTCGACATCATCGGCTCACTCTGCAATGCACACCCATCCCGACATCGTCGAGATGCGCGAACACTATGACCGGATGGGCGAACAGCCCACAGTCCAGGTCACCGACGGATTGATGATGGTCGCCGGGCTGTATGCGGCGGCATCCGCGTGGATCATCGGATTCGCCGATCAGACGGCACTCGCCACCACCAATCTGATCTGCGGGCTCGCGGTCGCACTGCTCGCCATGGCACTCGGTTCGGCCTACGGCCGCACCCACGGCCTGGCGTTCATCGCGCCTCTGCTCGGTCTGTGGCTGGTCGTTTCGCCGTGGCTGGTCAGCGGTGTCGATACCACCACCTCCATGATCTGGTCCCACGTCATCGTGGGTGTGATCGTGTTCGTCCTGGGCGTGGCCACGGCTGCGATGGGAACCGGTCTGATGGACCGTTCACGCTGACCGGTTCGGCGCAGTAGCCCCGTGCGGTGCTGCCGGCTGCGATTCTGAACCGGCAGCACCTGGCCGGGTGCGGCGTCCGGACGCCGCTTCCGGCTACCGAGGGCAATACCCCTCGCTCGAACGCTGCAACCCCGTATTGCGCAGCGGTGCAGGCCGTGGCGTCCGCCTCTACCGAACAGGGGGCGATGCGCCAGGAGGTCCGGAACTGAGCACCGTGCGCATTCATCGCGTGTGCCGTGGGTCACATCTGATCGAAATGAAGCACTGAGAAATCTTCTGTTGACGAGTTCGCCTAGCCCAATCGATTATTGCTGTACCAAATGACGCGATCGAAGCGGCGCAGACACAATCGGACGCCGCGACGAAGGACGGTGGTACGCAATGACCGAGACCGTGATCCGCGAGAGCGAACGAGTCCCGTACGACCTCGACGACCGATACCGCTCGGGGTCCGGCACCGTGCTGCTCACCGGTGTCCAGGCGATCGCCCGGCTGTTCGTCGAACAACAGGTGCGTGCCATGCGGGAGGGCCGCCGGGTGGCGACCTTCGTCTCCGGATACCAGGGCAGCCCCCTCGGCGGTCTCGACAAGATGCTCCACGGCATGCCGAAGGTCCTCGCCGAGCACGACATCACCTTCGTGCCCGGATTCAACGAAGAACTCGCCGCCACCTCCGTGTGGGGAAGCCAGGGGCAGCTCGGCGCCGGCACACCGACCCACGACGGTGTCGTCGGCGTCTGGTACGGCAAGGGCCCCGGACTCGACCGCGCCACCGATGCCCTGCGCCACGCCAACATGTACGGAGTGAACCCGAACGGCGGCGTGCTGCTCATGGTGGGCGACGACCCGGCGTCCAAGTCGTCGACCGTCCCCGCCGTCAGCGAGCGGTCCCTCGCCGCGCTCGGCATCCCGGTGCTGTTCCCGCGCAACGCCGCCGAGATCGTCACGATGGGCCTGCACGGCGTCGCGCTCTCGCGCGCCTCGGGATGTCTCGTCGCCCTCAAGATCGTCGCGGACGTCGCCGACGGCGCGTGGTCCGTCGACGGCTCCATCTCCGACCTGCCCATCACGGTCCCCGAGGTCGAATGGGAAGGAAAACCCTTCGTCTACACGCAGCGCCCCATGGCCGCGCCCGGCGACA
Source organism: Rhodococcus sp. R1101 (assembly GCF_000278445.1). Classification (NCBI taxonomy): domain Bacteria; kingdom Bacillati; phylum Actinomycetota; class Actinomycetes; order Mycobacteriales; family Nocardiaceae; genus Rhodococcus; species Rhodococcus sp. R1101. The sequence continues at coordinate 3,572 of NZ_AJVB01000013.1, read as the reverse complement.
GCGTCATCGCCGAGGCCGACCTCTACGGCCCGCGCTGGAAGGTCGTGCAGGAGTACGGCCGTCTCAACGGCCTCGACGTGATCGAGGTCGACCCGCCGCAGGCCCGCATCGGTCTTGCCGCCACCGGCACCACCTTCGACGCCATGCGCCAGGCCCTGCTCGACCTCGGCGTCGACGACGCCGCGCTGCACCGCGCCGGCATCCGTCTGCTGCGCATCGGCATGCCGTACCCGATCGGACCCGAGATCGTCCGCGAATTCGCCCGCGGCCTGGACGAACTCATCGTGGTCGAGGACAAGACCGCCTTCGTCGAGACCCAGATCCGCGAGATCCTCTACGGCACCGCCGGCGCCCCGCGGATCGTCGGCAAGAAGGATGCCGACGGCCGGCCGCTCGTGCCCGTCGACGGTGAGCTCACCGCCGGTCGCCTGCGCGGCCCGCTGCGCCGCGTGCTGCGCGGCCACGTCGAACTCGGCCCCGCACCCCTGCCGCAGCTGTCGCTCGAGGTGCTGTCGACCGCGCGCACCCCGTACTTCTGCAGCGGCTGCCCGCACAACCGCTCCACCGCCCTTCCCGAGGGGTCGATCGGCGGTGGGGGCATCGGCTGCCACACCCTGGTCACCCTGTCCGGCCGCAAGGACAGCGCCGTCACCGGCCTGACCCAGATGGGTGGCGAAGGTGCGCAGTGGATCGGCCAGGCGCCGTTCACCGACATCGGTCACATGTTCCAGAACCTCGGCGACGGAACGTATTTCCACTCCGGCCAGCTCGCCGTGCAGGCATGCGTCGCCGCCGGGGTGAACATCACCTTCAAGCTGCTCTACAACGACGTCGTCGCGATGACCGGCGCACAGGACGCCGAAGGCGCCCTGAAGATCCCGGCGCTGACCCACAAGCTCACCACCGAGGGCGTCCGCAAGATCATCGTCTGCTCCGACGAGCCGAAGCGTCTGCGCAAGCGCACCCTCGCCCGCGGAACCGTGGTCTGGCACCGCGACCGGCTCGACGAGGCGCAGAAGCTGCTGCGCGAGATCGAGGGCGTCACCGTGCTCATCTACGACCAGCACTGCGCCGCCGACGCCCGCCGCCAGCGCAAGCGCGGCACCCTGCCCGCCCGCACCACCCGCGTCGTCATCAACGAAGCGGTGTGCGAGGGCTGCGGCGACTGCGGTGTCAAGAGCAACTGCCTGTCGGTGCAGCCGGTGGACACCGAGTTCGGTTCCAAGACCCGCATCGACCAGACCTCCTGCAACACCGACTACTCGTGCCTCGACGGCGACTGCCCGTCGTTCGTGACCGTCGAGACCTCGCCCGGCAAGCCCGAGCGCCGCACGGCGCCGACCCCACCGCGGGTTCCGGACGCCGTCGTCGACACCCCCACCGGGACGAGCAACGTCTTCCTCGCGGGCATCGGCGGCACCGGCATCGTCACCGTCAACCAGGTACTCGCGACGGCCGCGCTGCGCGCCGGCTTCGAGGTGGAGTCGCTCGACCAGATCGGCATGAGCCAGAAGGCCGGTCCGGTGGTCTCCCACCTGCGGTTCGCCGCCGACGGCCTCGAGCCCGGCAACCGGGTCGGACCGGGCGGTGCCTCCGCTCTGCTCGCGCTCGACCTGCTCACCGCGACCGAGCCGAAGAACCTCGCGTACGCCGATCCCGCCCGGACCGTCGCGGTCGCGTCGACGAGTCGCGTCCCCACCGGCGACATGGTGTACGACCGCTCGGTCCGGCACCCGGACGAACAGGACCTGCTCGCCCGCCTCGACACCGCGACCCGCACGACCGTCGCGTTCGACGCGCTCGCCGCGGCGCAGGAACTGTTCGGCGAAACCTCGGCCGCGAACTTCCTCGTCGTGGGCGCCGCCCACCAGCTCGGCGGACTGCGGATCCCGGCCGCCGCGATCGAGGAAGCGATCGAGATCAACGGAGTCGCAGTCGCGACGAACCTTGCCGCCTTCCGCTGGGGCCGGGTGGCCGTCGCCGATCCGGCCTCCTTCGCCGCCGCGACCGAACCGGCCCGCGCGGAGCGTGCCGCCACCGTCGCGCCGGAGCATCTGTTCGCCGGCACCACCTTCACCGGTGAGGTGGAGCGGCTCGTGCGGATCCGCGCCGCGTCCCTGATCGACTTCCAGAGCGAGGCCCTGGCCGCGCGCTACATCGAGCAGGTGCAGTCGGTGTGGGAGGCGGAACGGCGCGTCACCGAGCGCACCGAGTTCAGCGAGGCCGTCGCCCGCGGGCTCTTCAAGTTCACCGCCTACAAGGACGAATACGAGGTCGCCCGGATGCTCGTCGACCCGGCCTTCCTCGACGAGGTCCAGGGCCAGGTCCCCGGCGGCCACAAGCTCACCTATCGTCTGCACCCGCCCGTGCTGCGTGCACTCGGCCGGGACAAGAAGGTCGGCTTCGGACCGAAATCGCATGTCGCGCTGAAGGCCCTGGCCAAGGCCAAGCGTCTGCGCGGTACCAAGCTCGATCCCTTCGGCTACGCCCACGTCCGGCGCGTCGAGCGTGCCCTGCTCGCCCACTACACCGCCACCATCCGGCGGCTCGCCGCCGACCTGGACGTCGATTCCTACGACCGCGCCGTGGAGATCGCGGCACTGCCCGACACGGTGCGCGGTTACGAGGACGTCAAGCTCCGCTCCGTGGAGCAGTACCGGACCCGTCTCGCCGAACTCGGCGTCGACACCGAGTTCTGAGCCGACACCGACTTCCGATTCGTACAAGTCTTCTGCTGGAAAGGAACACACGCGTGACCACCTCGATTGCCGCCCACCCCGACGCCGGATCCGCCTCGGGGGTCTTCGGCCGATCCCGCCGCCTCACCGACCGTCCGCACGAGCAGGTCGTCTTCCATCAGGACGCCGAAACCGGACTGCGGGCGATCGTCGCGATCCATTCCACGGCCCTCGGCCCGGCCCTCGGTGGAACCCGCTTCTACCCGTACGCAGACGAGGCCACGGCCCTCGAGGACGTGCTGCGCCTGTCGTGGGGCATGACCTACAAGGCGGCGGTGTCGGGTGTGGATCTCGGTGGCGGCAAGGCCGTCATCATCGGTGATCCGAAGACGGACAAGAACGACGAATTGCTCGCCGCCTACGGGCGATTCGTCGAATCCCTCGGTGGTCGCTACATCACCGCCGCCGATGTCGGAACCCGCGCGGAGGACCTCGACGTGGTGGGCCGGCACACCGCCCACGCGGTGGGGCGCACCGTCGCGGCCGGTGGATCCGGTGACAGCTCACCGCTCACGGCCCTCGGTGTCTTCCAGGCCATGCGGGCGGGAGCCCGGACCGTCTGGGGCGAAACGACTCTCGCGGGTCGCACGGTCGGCGTCGAGGGGCTCGGGAAGGTCGGATACGAGCTCGTGAAGCTGCTCGTCGCCGACGGGGCCGAGGTGATCGTCTCCGACGTCAACCCCGCCGCCGTCGCCCGGGTGCTCGACGAGTTCCCGGCGCAGGTCGCCGACAGTGTCGTCGCCTCCTCCGCCGAGGTGTACGCGCCGTGCGCGCTCGGCGGCACGCTCACCCCGTCGACGGCGTCCCTCCTCGACGCGCGGCTCGTGTGCGGTG
>NZ_AJVB01000012.1:0-29174 GCF_000278445.1 Rhodococcus sp. R1101 | reverse complement strand
GCCCATCCACACACCGGAGGCACCGAGGGCCAGTGCCGCCGCGACCTGCCGTCCCGATCCCACACCGCCGGCGGCGAGCACGGCCGCCGAATCACCGAGTGCGTCGACGATCTCGGGCCACAGCACCATCGACGCGATCTCGCCGGTGTGGCCCCCGGCCTCGTAGCCCTGCGCGATCACGATGTCGACACCGTTCTCGACGTGCCGCTTCGCGTGTTCGACCGCACCCGCGAGCGCCGCGACCGGCACGCCCTTGTCGTGCGCGAGGTCGATGACGTCCTTCGGCGGTGACCCGAGGGCGTTCGCGATCAGCGCCGGCCGGTGGGCGAGGGCGACCTCCACGTGCGAGCGTGCGACCGAATGCAACCAGCCCAGAACACCGCTCGCCTCACCGACGTCGTCGGACAGGGGCGGAACACCGAGTTCGTCGAGCGTGCGGTTCACGAAGGCGCGGTGCTCGGCCGGGATCAACCTGTCGAGGTCCACCGCGGTGCCTTCGGTGGGCACCTCGGCGGGCATCACGATGTCGACGCCGTACGGCTTGCCGTCGGTGTTCTCGTCCATCCATGTCAGGACGGTGTCGAGTTCGTCGGGGTCGTTGAACCGCACGCACCCGAGGACACCGAGTCCGCCCGCACGGCTGATCGCCGCCGCGACGTGTTCGGAGGGTGTGAAGCCGAAGATCGGATACTCGACACCGAACTTCTTGCTGAGGCCGGTCTGCATGTGTCCCTCTATCCCGCCGCCGCGGCGCCGTTGCCGTCGCCGTTGTCGTAGACCTCGTCGGCCGGGCGCAGTTCCGTCTGATCCTTGGCCCACCGGTAATCGGGTTTGCCGGCCGGCGATCGCTTGATCTCGTCGACGAACCACACTGCGCGCGGCACCTTGTACCCCGCGATCTGCGATCGTGCCGTCGCGGTGAGTTCCTCGAGCGTGACCTGCGCGTCCTCGCGTCGCGCGACGACGGCGGAGACCCGTTCGCCGAACCGCTCGTCGGGAACACCCACGACCAGTGCGTCGAAGACGGCCGGGTGCTGCTTGAGTGCACCCTCGACCTCTTCGGGGTAGACCTTCTCACCGCCGCTGTTGATCGAGACCGATCCGCGGCCGAGCATCGTGACGGTGCCGTCGGCCTCGACCCGCGCGTAGTCGCCGGGGATCGAGTAGCGGATCCCGTTGTACTCGCGGAAGGTGGCCTTGGTCTTGGCCTCGTCCTTGTAGTAGCCGAGCGGGATGTTGCCGGTGCGCGCGACCATGCCGACCTTCTCGGAACCCGGTTCGATCGGATTGCCGTCGTCGTCGAGGACGGTGGTGGACTCGTCGATCTTCACCGTGGGGCCGCCGCCGAGGGTCTTGCCCTTCTCGGCGATGCCGATGCCACCGAAGCCGGTCTCGGACGAGCCGATGGAGTCGGTGATGATCTTGCCGGGCAGCAGGTCGAGGAAACGGTCCTTGATGGACGGGGAGAACAGGGCCGCACTCGATGCCATGGCGAACAGGGTCGAGAGGTCGTAGGGCTCACCGGTTGTCGGGTTGCCCTCCTCCAGTGCGTCGAGCATGGGGCGGGCCATGGCGTCGCCGGTGATGAAGATGACGTTGACCTTGTGGTCGTCGATGATGCGCCACACCTCGTGGCCCGAGAACTCGGGGTGCATGACGACCTTGCCGCCGCTGAACAACGACTGGAACAGCGCCCACTGGGCGCCGCCGTGGATCATCGGCGGGATGGGATAGCGCACGAGACCGGGATTCTCGGCGCCCTCCTTCGCCAGCTGCCACTCGTCCTTGACCCATTCCCCGGTCATGAAGTTGATACCGCCGCCGAGGACGCGCCACACGTCCTCGTGACGCCACATCACGCCCTTGGGGTGACCGGTGGTGCCGCCGGTGTAGAGCATGTAGATGTCGTCGGCGCTGCGTGCTTCGAAGTCGCGTTCCGGGTTGCTCTGCGCCAGCGCCGCTTCGTATTCGATGCCGGCATAGGACGAGAAGTCGGCGTCGGTGCCGTCCTCCACGACGATCACGGTCTTCACCAGCGGAGTGTTCGGCAGGACGTTCGCGACCTTGTCGGAGTAGCGACGTTCGTGGACGAGCGCGACCATGTCGGAGTTGTCGAAGATGTACTGCAACTCGTTCTCGACATAGCGGTAGTTGACGTTGATCATGATCGCGCGGATCTTGAAGACCGCGATCATCGCCTCGACGGCCTCGATGGTGTTGCGCGAGTAGATGCCGACCTTGTCGCCCGGCTTCACACCTTGTTCGCGCAGGTAATGAGCAAGTCGGTTGGCTCGTTCCTCCAGCTGTGCGTAGGTGACCTCACGTCCGTCCGAAGCCAGCGCGACGCGCTCGGGAACGAGGTCGATTGCGTGTTCGACGAGGTCTGCGATGTTTAGGGCCACGCTGACAAAAGTAGAACGTGTTACCGTTTCTGACAAGACCCGAATATGATCCAGTTCACAATCCTGCGAGGAGTCCCGCCAGTGTCCGCTACCGAAGCCCCCGGCGCAGCCGATTCGGACATCTCGTCCCGCGAACCGCATTGCCTCGTCGAGCAACGCGGCCACGTTCTGATCGTCACGCTCAACCGCCCCGAGGCACGAAATGCGCTGTCCGGCGAAATGATGGCGATCATGAACGAGGCCTGGGATCGCGTCGACAGCGATCCCGAGATCCGCGTCGCGATCCTCACCGGTTCCGGTGGAGCGTTCTGCGCGGGAGCCGATCTCAAGGCGATGAACGCGGCACCGCCCGGAGACGCATTCGAGCAGGGCGAGCGAAGCGACGGGAAAGGCAACGGTGGCGGCTGGGACCTCACACGGTTGCCGGCGTTGCTCAAGGGTCGCCGTCTGACCAAGCCGCTCATCGCGGCCGTGGAGGGTGCCGCCATCGCCGGTGGCACCGAGATCCTGCAGGGTACCGATATCCGAGTGGCCGGCGAGAGCGCGAAATTCGGTGTTTCCGAGGCGAAGTGGGGGCTCTTCCCGCTCGGCGGGTCCGCGGTGCGTCTCGTCCGTCAGATCCCGTACACGATCGCCGCCGACATCCTGCTCACCGGACGCCACATCGAGGCCGCCGAAGCCAAGGAGATCGGACTCATCGGTTACGTCGTTCCGGACGGCACCGCGCTCGACAAGGCCCTCGAGATCGCCGAGACCATCGCGAACAACGGCCCGGTTGCCGTGCAGGCCATCCTCCGGACGATCCGCGATTCCGAAGGACTGCACGAAGAGGACGCGTTCCGGATCGACGCCGAACTGGGTGCCGCCGTCTTCAAGAGCGCCGACGCCAAGGAGGGGCCGCGGGCGTTCGCGGAGAAGCGTGCTCCGAAGTTCTCGGGTTCCTGACCTGCCCCACCGCGGACCGCATTCCCACTGGTGAGAGCGCGGTCACAACCATCTCCTTAGCTCTGCTACATTGTTGACTGTGATACAGAACACAAGATCACAGCGTTCGTCGAGGCGATGTCGAGGCAATGAGGAGCCCCATGTATCCAGGAGTGCACGCGCGGACCAACCCGGACAAACTGGCGGTCGTCCTCGCCGACAGTGACCGGAGTCTGACCTACCGCGAACTCGACGACCGGTCGGCAGCGCTGGCCCGCGTCCTGCACGACGCGGGTCTGCGCACCGGTGACGTCGTCGCCCTGCTCACCGACAATCAGCCCGAGGCCTTCGAGGTCTTCTGGGCCGCCCTCCGGTCCGGCCTGTACATCACGGCGGTCAACAGTCACCTCACCGCCGGGGAGGTGGCCTACATCCTCGAGGACAGTGGCGCGAAGGCCCTGATCGCGTCGGCGACACTCGACGAACTCCCCGAACAGGTCGGCGAGAAGGTCGCGACCGATTCGGTGCGACTCGCCTTCGGCGGCGCCGTGCGCGGCTTCGGGTCGTACGAGGACGCCCTCGCCTCGGCCGGTCCCCGGCTCGACGAGGAGCCGCGCGGCGCCATCATGTTGTATTCGTCCGGAACCACGGGCTTTCCCAAGGGGATCCAGCCCCCACTGCCGGAATGTCGAGTCGACGAACCCGGCGAATCGCTGGTGACGGTGGCGCAGTTCCTCTTCGGCATCACCGATTCCGACGTCTACTACTCCCCCGCCCCGATCTACCATGCGGCACCCCTGCGCTGGGGCGGCGCGATCCACGCCCTCGGCGGCACGGTGGTCCTGGCCGAGAAGTTCGACGCCGAGACCGCGCTGCGACACATCGAGGAGCACGAGATCACCGCAGCGCAGATGGTGCCGACGATGTTCGTCCGCATGCTCAAACTCGACGACGAGATCCGCTCCCGCCACGACCTGTCGAGCCTGCGCGTGCTCGTCCACGCCGCAGCTCCGTGCCCGCCCGAGGTCAAGCGGGCGATGATCGAATGGCTCGGGCCGGTGATCTACGAGTACTACAGCTCCACCGAGGCCAACGGGATCACCTTCATCAACAGCCAGGAATGGCTCGACCACCCGGGTTCGGTGGGCAAGAGCGTGCTCGGTCCCGCGCACATCTGTGACGAGGAGGGCCGGGAGCTGCCCACCGGCGAGGTGGGGACCATCTACCTCGAAACCGAGAACGTCCCGTTCTCGTACCACAACGATCCCGTGAAGACGGCGGCATCACAGCATCCCGATCACCCGAACTGGACCACCGTCGGTGATCTCGGCTATCTCGACGAGGACGGCTATCTGTATCTGACCGACCGTAAGTCGTTCACGATCATCTCCGGTGGTGTGAACATCTATCCGCAGGAGATCGAGAACATCCTCGCGCTGCACCCGGCCGTCGAGGACGTCGCCGTGATCGGTGTGCCGCACCCGGAGATGGGCGAGGAGGTCAAGGCGGTCGTCCAGGTGTCGTCCGACGCCACCGGATCACCCGAACTCGCCGACGAACTGATCTCGTACGTCCGTGAGCGGGTCGCGCACTTCAAGGTGCCGCGGACGGTGGACTTCGTCGACGAACTGCCCCGTACCCCCACCGGAAAGTTGGTGAAGGGCAAGCTGAAGGCGGCCTACAGCTCCTGACATCCGATACGTGGCGCGGACGGAAATGCTTTCGGGGCAGGTCTTTTCCGTCCGCGTCGTGCTCGTTCCTAGCGCAACACCAGGTCGGCGATCGTGCGGACCTGGTCGACGTCGCGGCAACCGACCAGCAGCATGGTCACGCCGGCCTCCTCCCACCGCTTCACACCCTCGCGCACTTCGTCGGCGTTCCCGACGATCATCGTCTCGGTGACCATCTCGTCCGGGATCGCTGCCGCCGCCTCGTCCTTGCGACCGGCACGGAACAGCGCGGTCACCTCGTCGACCACGGCCTCGTATCCCATCCGCCGGTAGACCTGCGCGTGGAAGTTCAACTCCGGCGCACCCATTCCGCCGACGTACAGCGCGGTCACCGGTTTCATCGCCGCGATCGTCCCTGCGCGATCGTCCGTGATCACCACCTGGCAGGTCGCCGCGATCTCGAAGTCCTCACGGGTGCGCCGGGCGCCCGGCCGGGCGAACCCCTCGTCGAGCCATTCGTCGTACATCGACGCCAGGCGCGGGGTGTAGTAGATCGCGAGCCAGCCGTCGGCGATCTCGGCGGTGAGCGCGACGTTCTTCGGGCCTTCGGCACCGATCCAGATCGGGATGTCCGAGCGCAGCGGATGCGTGATGGGCTTGAGCGGTTTACCGAGCCCGGTTGATCCGGTGCCCGCGTAGGGCAGCGGGAAGTGCGGTCCGTCGCTGGTCACCGGCACTTCGCGCGCGAGCACCTTGCGGATCACATCGACGTACTCGCGGGTCCGTGCGAGGGGCTTGGCGAACGGCTGCCCGTACCAGCCCTCCACCACCTGCGGCCCCGAGACGCCGAGACCGAGGATGTGCCGGCCGTTCGAGAGGTGATCGAGCGTCAGCGCGTGCATCGCGCAACTCGTCGGAGTACGGGCGGAGATCTGCACGACGGACGTGCCGAGCCGCACCCGTTCCGTGGACGAGCCCCACCAGGCCAGCGGCGTGAACGCGTCCGAACCCCACGATTCGGCAGCGAAGACGGCGTCGAATCCTTCGGCCTCGGCCGCAGCAACGAGTTCCGGTGCGTTCGAGGGCGGCTGAGCACCCCAGTAGCCGAGTTGCAGTCCCAGTTTCATTGGACGCCTTTCCTGTCGGGCGAATCGTGGAGAGATGCAGTTCGCGCGCCGCTCTTGCCAGCACCACTAGAACCTGTTCTACTCGAAATTGTGAGCCTGGGAAAGAGCGCGGTTGCCGAGCCACCGCTGAGCGCACCGCTGAATCTGAAGTTCGACTACACACGATCCACCGGGCCGACCGTCGGAGCCTTCGTCACCGGACTGCGCGACGGCCGCATTCTCGGCGCCCGCGGATCCGACGGACGGGTCCTCGTCCCACCACCCGAATACGACGCGGTCACCCATGAACCACTCACCGATGTCGTCGAGGTCGGACAGACCGGCACCGTGGTGAGCTGGACGTGGAACGCCGAACCGCTGCCCGGACAGCCCTTCGACCGTCCCTTCGCCTGGGCACTGATCCGCCTCGACGGAGCCGACACCGCACTCCTGCACGCCGTCGACGTCGCCTCCCCGGACGACATCGAGACGGGTCTGCGTGTACGTGTGCGGTGGGCCACCGAACGCACCGGCGACATCCACGACATCGAAGCGTTCGAACCCGGTGAGGCGACGATCACCGTCGCCGCGGCCGAGGGTGATCCGGTCACGATGATCACCACTCCCGTCGACCTGGACTACCGGCATTCCGCCTCTCCCGAGGAATCCTGGTATCTGCGAGGGTTGAAGGACGGCAGGATCATCGGTGGCCGCACCGGCCCGGGCGGGAAGGTCTACGTACCCCCGCGCGGTGCGAGCCCCACCGACGGTGTACCGACGAAGGAACCCGTGGAAGTGTCCGACAAGGGCATCGTCACCACCTTCTGCATCGTGAACGTGCCGTTCCTCGGCCAGCAGATCGAGCCGCCCTATGTCGCCGCCTACGTACTGCTCGACGGTGCCGACATCCCGTTCCTGCACCTGATCCTCGAATGCGACGCGTCCGAGGTGCGGATGGGCATGCGTGTCGAAGCGAAATGGCGTCCTCGCGAGGAGTGGGATCACACGCTGCGCAACATCGAGTACTTCCGTCCCACCGGCGAACCCGACGCCGACTACGACACCTTCGAACACCACCTCTGAGAGCGGCGGATACATGACAGACATTGCAGTCGTCGGCTTCGCGCACGCTCCGCACGTGCGCGAGACGTTCGGCACCACCAACGGCGTCGAGATGCTCGTCCCGTGTTTCCAGGAGCTGTACGGCAAGCTCGGCATCACCAAGTCCGACATCGGTTTCTGGTGTTCGGGTTCCTCCGATTACCTTGCCGGACGAGCATTCTCGTTCATCTCGGCGATCGATGCGATCGGCGCCGTCCCGCCCATCAACGAATCGCACGTCGAGATGGATGCGGCCTGGGCGCTCTACGAGGCGTGGGTCAAGCTCATCACCGGTGAGGTCGACACCGCCCTCGTGTACGGCTTCGGCAAGTCCTCGGCCGGCACTCTGCGCCGCACCCTCTCCCTGCAGCTCGATCCGTACCTCGTGGCCCCTCTGGGCGTCGACTCCGTCTCGCTCGCGGGCCTGCAGGCCCGCCTGGGTCTCGAATCCGGTAAGTGGACCGACCGCGAGATGGCCGAGGTCGCGGTCCGTAGCCGCGCCGCCGCCAAGAACAACCCCAAGGCGCAACTCTCCGGCGACTTCGACATCGACGAACTGCTCGCCCAGCCGTACATCGCCGACCCGCTGCGCAAGCACGACTGCGCCCCCGTCACCGACGGCGCCGCCGCGATCGTCCTCGCGACCGGCGACCGGGCGCGCGAGCTGTGCGAGAACCCGGCGTGGATCACCGGGATCGAGCATCGCACCGATTCACCGAACTTCGGCGCGCTCGATCTGACCGTCTCACCCTCGACCCGGGCCGCAGCGCAGGCCGTCACCGGCGGGGACACCGCCTTCGACGTCGCCGAGTTGCATGCACCGTTCACGCACCAGGAACTCATCCTGCGCGAGGCGATCGGCCTGGGCGAGTCGACGACGATCAACCCGTCCGGTGGGCCGCTGACGGGCAACCCGATGTTCTCCGGCGGTCTCGAGCGCATCGGTTACGCGGCACAGGCGATCATGGACGGCACAGCGGGTCGTGCACTCGCTCACGCCACGAGCGGTGCTGTGCTGCAACAGAATCTGGTAGCCGTTCTGGAGGGACGCAACTGATGGCGAAGCAACCGGCCGCTGTTCTCGGTACAGGGCAGACCCATTATGTCGCCAAGCGGCACGACGTGTCGATGTCCGGCCTGGTGCGCGAGGCGATCGATCGCGCGATGGCCGACGCCCAGGTCGGCTGGGACGACATCGACGCCGTGGTGATCGGCAAGGCCCCCGACCTGTTCGAGGGCGTCATGATGCCCGAACTGTCGATGGTCGACGCCATCGGCGCCACGGGTAAACCGATGCTGCGGGTGCACACCGCCGGATCGGTCGGAGGGTCGACGGCCAACGTCGCCGCGAGCCTCGTGCAGGCCGGCGTCCACCGCCGGGTGCTGGCCGTCGCCTGGGAGAAGCAGTCCGAATCCAACGCCATGTGGGCGCTGTCCACTCCCGTACCGTTCACCATGCCGGTGGGTGCGGGCGCGGGCGGCTACTTCGCCCCGCACGTCCGCTCGTACATCCGACGGGCCGGTGCCCCCGAGCACATCGGGGCGATGGTCGCCGTCAAGGACCGCATCAACGGTGCGAAGAACCCTTATGCGCATCTGAAGCAGCCGGACATCACCCTCGAGAAGGTGCAGGCGTCGCAGATGCTGTGGGATCCGATCCGGTACGACGAGACGTGCCCGTCGTCCGACGGTGCGTGCGCAGTCGTGCTCGGCGACGAGGACACCGCGAAGGCCGCCGAGCAGGCCGGCCGCCGGGTGGCGTGGATCCATGCCACGGCGATGCGCACCGAACCCACCACCTACGCCGGGCGCGATCAGGTGAATCCGGAGGCCGGACGGGTCGCTGCCGCGGCACTGTGGAAGCAGGCCGGTATCACCGATCCGCTCACCGAGATCGACTGTGCCGAGATCTACGTGCCGTTCTCGTGGTTCGAGCCGATGTGGCTCGAGAATCTCGGTTTCGCGTCCGAGGGTTCGGGCTGGAAGCTCACCGAGGCCGGCGAGACGGCGATCGGCGGTCGGCTGCCGGTCAACATGTCCGGCGGCGTGCTCTGCTCCAACCCCATCGGCGCGTCGGGCATGATCCGGTTCGCCGAAGCCGCGATCCAGGTGATGGGCACGGCGGGAGATCACCAGGTCGACGGCGCCCGCAAGGCACTCGGACATGCCTACGGCGGTGGATCCCAGTACTTCTCCATGTGGGTGGTGGGCTCCGACCGGCCCACGAATTAGGAGGCATCATGGTCTCGTTCACCGTCGGGGTCGCGATGACCCCGCTCGACCAGCTCACCGGCATCGCGCAGACCGCCGAGGAGTGCGGATACACCTCGATCGCACTGCCCGATTCCCTGTTCTACATGGAGAAGCAGACGGTCGACTATCCGTACACCCCCGACGGTTCGCGGATGTGGACGCCCGATACCCCCTGGGTGGACCCACTCATCGCCGCGGCGTCGATGGCGGCGAGCACGTCGACGATCCGGTTCTACACCCAGGTGCTCAAGCTCGGCTCCCGCAATCCGGTGCTGCTGGCGCGGCAGGTCGGATCCGTTGCGAACCTCACCGGGAACCGGTTCGGACTGGGCGTCGGAATCGGCTGGGCGCCGGAAGAATTCGAGTGGTGCGGTGTGCCCTACGCGAAGCGCGGCAAGCGCGTCGACGAGATGATCGACGTTCTGAAGCTGATCCTCGACGGCGGCATGGTCGAACATCACGGCGAGTTCTACGACTTCGACCGCCTGCAGATGAGTCCCGCGCCCACCGCACCGGTACCGCTCTACGTCGGTGGGCATACCGACGCGGCGCTGCGTCGCGCCGCGCGGGTCGGCGACGGCTGGACGTCGGCGATGATCGGGTTCGACGATCTGGTCGGGGTCATCACCCGACTGCGCGAATTGCGGGCCGAGTACGGCCGCAGCAACCTGCCGTTCGAGATCCAGACGGTGTGTGTCGACAGGTTCGGTGGTTCCGGTTACGCCGAACTGGCCGACGCCGGGGTCACCGACATCATCGTGGTGCCGTGGATCTTCGACGGCCACGGTTTCGACTCCCCGCTCGAGGCGAAGCAGGAATCGCTGCGGAAGTTCGCCGACAAGTACATTCCCGGAAGGGATGCCGCGTGAACGAGGAACACCCGGCACGTATCGCAGCGAAGGCGTCGCAGGCGGCGGCGAGCGGGAAACGCAAGGACGAGTGGCTCGCGCTGTTCGCGGAGAACGCGTGCGTCGAGGATCCGGTGGGTCCGTCCGGCTTCGATCCGGAGGGCAAGGGGCATCACGGTGCCGAGGCGATCGCGAAGTTCTACGACATGACCATCGCGAACACCGACAAGCTCGAGTTCCTCGTCGACGACGTGCTGGTCTGCGGCGACGAATGCGTCAACATCGGCACCATCCGTACGACGATGGCAGGCAATCTGATCGATGCGGAGGGCGTGTTCGTCTACCGCGTGGACGACGACGGGAGGATCGTCTCGCTGCGTGCGTTCTGGGAAGTGGACCGCGCGATGAAAACCGTGCGCCCCGTCTCGTAGAGTCGGGCCATGGGCACAGCCGGGATCGTTCTTGCGGCAGGGGACGGCTCGCGGCTGGGCGGACGGGCGAAAGCGCTGCTCCCCCACCGCGGCCGTCCCCTGCTGCATACCGTCGTCGAGGCACTGCTCGAAGGTGGTTGTGACGACGTGATCGTGGTCGTGGGCGCATTCGGCGACGATGTGGCCGCCGCGTGCCCTACCGGAGCGACAACGGTCTACAACCCCGACTGGACCGTCGGCATGTCGACATCCCTGCGCCGCGGGGTCGACGCGGCACGAGCCCACCAGAGGGTTGCGCTCACCGTCGTCGATTTTCCCGGCATCACAGCCGAATTGGTCCGCCATCTCCTGGATGTGCACCACACGGGGACGGTGACGCTCCCCGTCTTCGGAGATCACCCCGGTCACCCGGTGGTCTTCGACATCGCCGATGCGCTGGGCGCCGCCGCCGACGCCACCGGCGACGAGGGCGCGCGGTCCTTCCTCGCCCGCAATCGTGAACGCGTGCGGCGTCTCGACTGCACCGGGCTCGCCGACCCCGGAGACGTCGATACCCCCGAGGATCTTCGCCGCCTGACCTGATCGCATCGTCGCCCGGCGTGTCGGCGCCGCGTCCCGGTGACCGCTCGGAGAAGGTAGGGGGTGCCCTCCTGGATTCTCTACATGCTCGCAGCCGTCGGCAGTTTCACCGCCGGAACCGTCCTCGCCGCGCCGAGCGTCGACACCTATCCACTCGATACCGGGTTCGGTTTCGGTGCCGTGGAAACTTCGGGTATCACCGCGTCTGCCACGGGAGCGCTCGTCGCCGTGTCGATCGCGCTGTGGTTACGCCACCGGGTGGGCGCGCTCGGCGCCGTCGTGGCCGGAGCCGCACTCGTGGCGGTCGTCGCCCTCCCGGGTGCGTGGCGGTTCGACATGTACGTCTCGGCGGTCGGTGCAGGCCTGCTGCTCGGTGCCCTCGTCGTCTGCTGCGCCCGAACTGCGGGCACCCGGCTCCCCGCGGTGATGGCCGGCGGCGTCGTTGCCGCGCTGCTCACCGCAGAACCCATCGCGGAATACCGGGAGTTCGCGGCGTCCTCGTCCGGAAGCGCCCTGTACCGGGAGGTGTCGGCGCAGCCCGCCAACACGGTGTGGACGGTTCTCTCGGTGACTGTCATCGCGGTGGCAACAGCGGTTCTCGTGATGCGTGCCGGTGCTTTCGATTCGGTCGACGAACGACGATGGGATGTACGGGAAACGGTGGTCGGTATCGGCCTACCGCTCGTCGCCGTCGTGCTGTATCGGTCTCTTCACAGTGCCGTGTGGTCTCCGGATGCGAGTCCCGGCGGGAACGGGCGATGGCTGTGGGGCATCGTCGCTGTCCCACTCGTGATCGGTGCTGCCCTGTGGCTGCGCGAGAGAAGCGGAGCGGTCCTGCTCGCCGCCTTCGCGGTGGCCGTCGCCGCGGGTACCGCTCCCTCGTGGATTCCCGGCGGATGGTTCCTGCCGGCCGTGATGGTCGTGCTCGCCGCCGTCGGCGCGTGGCTGGGCCGTCGCGCGCCGAGGCCGACGGCCGGAGTGGGCGTGCTCGCGTTCGTCACGATCACGGCGATCTTCACTCGTGCGCCCTGGGACAACGTCCACCTCCTGGCGACCTTCTTCGTTCTTCCGGTGGCAGCCGCGTACACGATCAGCGCGGCACTACCGTCGACGAGCGCAGTCACCGCCGCGTCCTTCTCGCTGCCCGCCGTGATGGCGTTGCCTCTGCTCACCCGATTCGGATGGACCGCCTACACGCCTCTCACCGATTCTCCGTCCGGGTGGACGCCGGACTCGTGGACGGTTCTCACGACCGGTGTATCGGTAGCCGGTGTGCTCGCGGCGGGGGCCGCGATGTGGTGGATCGGCCGCAGGTCCGAGGTCCTGTAGACGACACGGGATGTGCGAGGTCCCCGGGCGCGCAGGGGCGGCCGGGGACCTCGATGTTCGGTTCGGTCGGTGTTCGGTTCGGTCAGTGCTGGACCGGGCACCCACCCGAGGTCTTGTAGTCGACCTGGAATTCCTTGATGCCGTTGAGCCAGCCCGACCGCAGACGGTGCGGGTCGCCGATCTTCGTGATGTCCGGGATGTGATCGGCGATCGCGTTGAAGATCAGGTCGATCTCCATACGTGCGAGGTTCGCGCCCAGGCAGTAGTGCGCGCCCGTTCCACCGAATGCCAGGTGCGGGTTGGGATCACGAAGGATGTCGAACTCGCGGGGGTTGTCGAACACTTCTTCGTCGTTGTTGGCCGACGCGTACAGCATGACGACGCGATCGCCCTTCTTGATCGTCTGCCCGCCGAGTTCGGTGTCCTCGAGGGCGGTGCGCTGGAACGACGTGACCGGGGTGGCCCAGCGGATGATCTCGTCGGCGGCGGTCTTCGGCCGGTCGCGCTTGAAGATCTCCCACTGCTCCGGATTGTCGAGGAACGCCGCCATGCCGTGGGTGATCGCGTTGCGGGTGGTCTCGTTGCCGGCCACCGCGAGCACGATGAAGAAGAAGCCGAACTCTTCGGGAGCGAGTTCGTCACCGTCGATGTCGGCCTCGATGAGGGTGGTGACGATGTCGTCGGCCGGGTTCTCCTTGCGGGCCGCGGCCATCTGGTAGGCGTACCCGAGGACTTCCATGGACGCTGCCGCCGGATCGGCGGTGTTGTCCGGATCGTCGTAGCCCGTCATCTGGTTGGACCACTCGAAGAGCTTGGCGCGATCCTCCTGCGGCACACCGATGAGGTCGGCGATGGCCTGCAACGGCAGCTCGGCCGCGACCTGAGTGACGAAGTCGCCACGACCGGCCTGGCACGCCTCTCCCACGATGGCTCTCGCGCGACGATCGAGCTCGTCACGCAGGCCGTTGATCGCACGGGGGGTGAAACCGCGGGCGACGAGTTTGCGCAGCTTGGTGTGCTCGGGTGCGTCCTTGTTGAGCAGGACGTGGCGCTGCAATTCGATGGCTTCGCGCGGAATGTCGTCGTTGAACCGCGGAATCGCTGTGTTCTCCCAGTTGGAGAACACGTCGCTCCGGCGGGAGACCTCACGGACCTCCTCGTGCCGGGAGACAACCCAGAATCCGTCGTCGTGGAACCCACCGACGTCGGGAGACTTCTTGTTCCACCACACCGGCGCGGTCTTCCGCAGTTCCGCGAACTCTGCGAAAGGCATACGGTCTGCGTACAGATCGGGATCGGTGAAGTCGATGTCTTCGGGGATGTTCGGCTGCGCCACTGATATCTCTCCTGCCCTGGCGGGTACCGCTCGCGTGATATGTAACACGTTCTAAAACCATTCAAACACAGACGCGCCTTCCGACCAAGGGATCTGCACGTCCACTGGGAAAAGCCGGTCCTGTTGCCAGCCGGAAAAACGTGTTCTATTTTGCGAAGAGCGTAGGAGAAAGGAGCCCGCCGTGGGCACACCAGTCATCGTCGAGGCCGCACGGACCCCGATCGGCAAGCGGGGCGGATGGCTCGCGGGCCTGCACGCCGCCGAGATCCTGGGCGCCGTCCAGGCCGGGCTCGTCGAACGCGCCGGCATCGACGCCGAGCTCGTCGAACAGGTCATCGGTGGCTGCGTCACCCAGGCGGGCGCTCAGTCCAACAACATCACCCGCACCGCGTGGCTCAACGCGGGGCTTCCCTGGCAGGCCGGTGCCACCACCATCGACGCCCAGTGCGGATCGGCCCAGCAGGCCAACCACCTGATCGCCGGACTCATCGCCACCGGCGCCATCGACGTGGGCATCGCGTGCGGCATCGAGGCAATGACCCAGGTCCCCCTCGGTGCCAACGTCGGCGATCAGGCCGGCCCCCGTCGCCCCGAGTCCTGGAACATCGACATGCCCAACCAGTTCGAGGCCGCCGAACGTATCGCGCGGCGCCGCGGCATCACCCGCGAGGACGTCGACGCGCTCGGAGTGCGGTCGCAGCAACTCGCTCAGCAGGCCTGGGACGAGGGCCGGTTCGACCGCGAGGTCCTGCCGGTCGTGGCCCCTGTCGTCGACAAGGAGGGCAACCGCACCGGCGAGAAGGCGACCGTCACCCGCGACCAGGGTCTGCGCGAGACGTCGACCGAGTCGCTGGCCAAGCTGAAGCCGGTGCTCGAGGGCGGCATCCACACGGCCGGCACCTCGTCGCAGATCTCCGACGGCGCGGCGGCCGTCCTGCTCATGGACTCCGACCGGGCGAAGGCGCTCGGGCTGAAGCCGCGCGCACGGATCGTCGCGCAGGCTCTCGTCGGCGCCGAACCCGAATTCCACCTCGACGGCCCCGTGCAGGCCACGGCGAAGGTTCTCGAGAAGGCAGGCATGAGCATCGGCGATCTCGACCTGTTCGAGGTCAACGAGGCGTTCGCGTCGGTGCTGCTGTCCTGGGCCCAGGTGCACGGACCCGACATGGACAAGGTCAACGTCAACGGCGGCGCCATCGCGCTCGGCCACCCGGTCGGCTCCACCGGTTCCCGGCTCATCACCACCGCACTGCACGAACTCGAGCGACGCGACGCGTCGACCGCACTGATCTCGATGTGCGCCGGTGGCGCTCTCGCGACGGGCACCATCATCGAACGGATCTGAGGTGGGTACCGGGGAGGCCCCGAAAGGACTGGGGTCCGGGGCCACGACGTCGATCATCAAGTGGGGATCGCGCGTGAACGTCGCCGTGTACCGGGCCACGGGTGGTCGCATCGGCGGCAGGTGGCGGGTCGGCAGTGCATTCCCCCGGGGCGTCCCCGTATGTCTGGTGACCACGATCGGACGGAAGAGCGGCCGGCCGCGCACCGCTCCTCTGCTGTTCCTCGAAGACGGCGACAAGGTGATCCTGGTCGCCTCCCAGGGAGGACTTCCCAAGCATCCCTTGTGGTTCCGCAACATCCAGGCGAACCCCGAGGTCACCGTGCAGATCAGGTCGCGGATCCGGACGATGCACGCTCGCGTGGCGAGCGATGCGGAGCGCGCGGCGTACTGGCCGCGCCTCACCGCGATGTATCCGGATTTCGACAAGTACCAGTCGTGGACCGACCGCGTCATTCCCGTCGTCGTGTGCGAGTGAGCCGGATCACCCGGAGCACGCGGTCGCCGCGAGCGGAACGTGCGGGAATACTGAATCCCGTACGCCCAGTTCTTCGACGAAGGGATGTCGCACGATGGCAACCACCGATCACGACAAGGTGCTCGACCGGCGCGAGATCGCAGCCGCGCTGCTCCGGGCGCTCGAACGACGCCACGAGGTGCTCGACGTGATCGTCGAGAGCAAGGATCGGGGCGACGCGGTCGCGAAGCTCGCATCACTGCTCGACACCGGCGAGTTCTGCGCGGAGGCCGTGCTCAATCTTCCGTTCCGCCGCCTGACGCAGGCGGAGCGGAAGAAGATCCGTGAGGAACTCGACGATCTCGATGCGGTACTGCAATGGACGACGGCGGCGCGTCCGTACGCGACCGGCGCGCATTTCCGGCTGCGTCCCATCTCCCACAGTGCGGCCGATACCGCGTTGTTCACGGCGCGCTGCGCCGACCAGCTGGGCGACGACAGCGACGAGCGGGTCGAGTCCGAACGACAGCGCGGCGCCGAGTTGATGGACGACGAGTCCGCGATGTGGCTTGTGGCCGAGGATCTTTCGGGCGACGAGCCGAAATCCGTCGGGTTCGCGTTCGGCGAGCTGACCGGAAACGAGGTCGACGTACGGATCTGGGTGCATCCGGAGTTCCGCAAGCAGGGCTACGGCACCGCCACGCTCAAGCAGGCGCGATCCGAACTCGCCGCCTACTTCCCCGGCTCCACCCTCATCGTCCGCACACCGGCGTAGGCGGCTGCGCCACTCGTGCGCGTTTCCGGTAGCACGTGCTACCGGAAACGCGCACGGGGACCGTCAGGCCCCGTAGACCGGCGTCGGCGGCTGCGACGATGCGATCAACTTCTCGACGACGGGTCCGAGTTCCTTCGGATCCCAACGATCGCCCTTGTCGATCGCCTCGCCGTGGCGCCAGCCGTCGGCCAGCGACACCTTGCCCCCTTCGGCCTCGAACACCCGGCCCGTCACGTCCTTCGATTCGGCGCTGCCGAGCCACACGACGAGCGGCGAGACGTTCTCGGGTGCCATCGCGTCGAAACCCTCCTCGGGCGCGGCCATCATCTCGGCCATCGCACCACCGGCGCCGACGGTCATCCGGGTACGCGCCGACGGAGCGATCGCGTTGACGGTCACCCCGTAACGGCCGAATTCGGCGG
This sequence comes from Rhodococcus sp. R1101, assembly GCF_000278445.1. Taxonomy (NCBI): domain Bacteria; kingdom Bacillati; phylum Actinomycetota; class Actinomycetes; order Mycobacteriales; family Nocardiaceae; genus Rhodococcus; species Rhodococcus sp. R1101. Next base: position 12,199 of record NZ_AJVB01000012.1, on the reverse strand, counting down.
CGGCCTGAACCGTGAGCGTTGCGATGCCCGCCTTGGCCGCGGCGTAGTTGCCCTGACCGATGCTGCCCATCAGACCGGCGCCCGAACTGGTGTTGATGATGCGGGCGTCGACGGGATTGCCGGCCTTGGATTCGGCACGCCAGTAGGTCATCGCGTGACGCATCGGCGCGAAGTGGCCCTTGAGGTGCACGCGGATGACCGCGTCCCATTCTTCTTCGCTCATGTTGGCGAGCATGCGGTCGCGCAGGAAGCCGGCATTGTTGACGAGCACGTCGAGGCGGCCGAAATTGTCCAGGGCCGTCTTCACGAGGTTCTCGGCGCCCGCCCAGTCGGCGACGTCGTCACCGTTGACGACGGCCTCGCCACCGGCCGCGCGGATCTCCTCGACGACCAGTTCACCGGGGCTCTCCCCCGTGGCCGATCCGTCGCCCCCGACACCGATGTCGTTGACCACGACCTTCGCGCCCTCTGCCGCGAAGGCGAGGGCGTGGGCGCGACCCAGGCCACGTCCGGCGCCGGTCACAATGACGACGCGCCCGTCCATCAGTCCACTCACTTCGTCTCCTTCGTTCGGGCCGCTGCCAGGTAGGCAGGGCTTTCGCCGCCGCCGTGGACGGTCAGTGTGGATCCGCTGACGTAGGCCGACAGCGGGGAAGCCAGGAATGCGGCGCAGTGGCCGACGTCCTCGGGCTGAGCCAACCGTCCCAGCGGGACGGTCGCGCCGACCGCCGCGATGCCTTCGTCGTCTCCGTAGAACAGGTGCGACTGCTCGGTTTCGACCATGCCCACGACCACCGAGTTCACCCGCACCTTGGGGGCCCATTCGACGGCGAGCGACTGCCCGAGGCTGTCGACGCCCGCCTTGGCGGCGCCGTAGGCCGCGGTGCCGGGCGACGGCCGCGATCCGCTCACGCTCGAGATGTTGACGATCGATCCGCCCGTGTCCTGCTTCTGCATCACCGCGTTGGCGGCCTGCGCGACCAGCAGCGGAGACAGCAGGTTCAGCTCCACGATCTTGGCGTGGAACTTCGGACTCGCGTCGGCCGCCAGCGCATAGGGCGAGCCGCCGGCATTGTTCACCACTGCGTCGAGCCGGCCGTGGCGGTCGATGATGCTGTCGATCAAGGCTTTCACCTGATCGGCGTCCCGGACGTCGCACGGCAGGAATTCCGCGGTCCGCCCGTCCGCTTCGACGGGGTGTTCGGGTTCGTTGCGTGCACATGTCACGACGGTCGCTCCGGCGCGGAGGAACACCTTGGTGATACCTGCGCCGACTCCCCGTATGCCTCCGGTGACGAGCACGACTGCGCCGTCGAGTCCCAGATCCATTCACTGCCTCCACGTCGTTCACCCCGCAGGATGCGCGGGTTCCACGCCCACAACTTACCAAGCAATCGCTTGGTTCGGTACCGGCTTCCGGTGTCCGCCGTCACGCTCCTGCTCAGTGGGAATGGGGGGATCGCGCTTGTCGGCCCGCCTTAGCGTGACGACGAACGCGCGTGCCGAAGAGGAGTGAGTGGGCCATGCAGACCGTCGAGCAGGACTACGAGAAATACGTCGGGCAGGTGGCCGAACCGCCCCGTGTGGCCCGATACGTCGTCAACGACGCCATGATCCGGAACTGGGTCGAGGCCCACGACGACTTCAATCCGATCTACGTCGACGCCGACGCCGCTCGCGAGACCGGACGCGAGTCGATCGTCTGCCCGCCCGCGATGATCTCGACCTGGATCATGGCCGGCTACCGTCGCTGGCGCGAGGTCCAGCGCAAGCGCACCGAGGGCGTCGTGGAGGACTTCGCGTACTCCCGGATGCTCGCCGACCTGGACCGCGAGGGCTTCACCTCGGTCGTCGCGACGAACGTCGAGCAGGACTACCACCGCGAAATCGTCCCGGGCGACCACATCACCGCCCACTACACGATCGAATCCGTATCCGGAGTCAAGCGAACGGGTCTCGGCGACGGGCGATTCTTCACCCTGTACAAGCGCTACGAGGACCAGAACGGCGAACTCGTCGCCGAGGAACGATTCCGGATGCTCCGGTTCAATCCGAACACCGACAAGGAGACGCGATGACCGCCGTCCCCCGGCTCACCATCACCCAGGACAACCAGTTCTGGTTCGACGCCGTCCGTGAGGGCCGACTCGAGATCCAGCAGTGCAACGAGTGCGACACTCTGCGCCACCCGCCGGGCCCGGCCTGCCCCGCCTGCCGTTCGTTCGAATGGAAGACGGTCGAATCCTCGCGTCGCGGAACGCTCCACAGCTGGACCGTCATCCACCACCCCCAGGATCCAGCCTTCGAGTACCCGCTCGCCGTCGGACTGATCGACCTCGAGGAAGGCATCCGCATCGTCGCCGACATCGCGGGTGTCGACCACGACACGCTCGAGATCGGCATGGAACTCGAGGTGGGATTCTCCGAGCACGCGCACGGTGAGATCCTGCCCCAGCTGCGCAAGCCCGGAGGACAAGCATGAACCTCGCCCAATGCACTGTCGGACAGGAACTTCCCGAACTCGTCCTGCCGATCGATCGCACGACCATCGTGGCCACCGCGATCGCATCACAGGATTTCGAGGACGTGCACCACGATCCGGATGCCGCACTCGGACGCGGTACCCCGGACGTGTTCATGAGCATCAACGCCACCAACGGATTCGTCGACCGGTACGTCACCGACTGGACCGGACCGTCGGCGCGCGTACGCCGTGCGTCGCTGCGTCTGGGCGTGCCCTGTTTCCCCGGCGACCCCATGCACATGAACGGTGAGGTGACCGCCGTCGAGGGCGCGACCGTCACCCTGAAGGTGCAGGGCCGCAACAGCAGAGGCGTCCACGTCACCGCCGAGGTCGTGGTGGAGCCCTACGAGAGGAAGACACGATGACCGTCAAGGGCTTCTCCGGAGCCGCTGCTATCGCCGGCATCGGAGCCACGGAGTTCTCCAAGAATTCCGGCCGCAGTGAATGGCAACTCGCGTGCGAGTCGGTCCTCGCCGCTCTCGAGGACGCACAGATCGGTGTCGAAGAGGTCGACGGCTTCGCGCTGTTCACCATGGAGACCAACCCGGAGATCGCCGTCGCCCGCGCGCTCGGCATCCCCGAACTCAAGTTCTTCAGCCGCATCCCGCACGGCGGTGGCGGCGCCTGCGCACCCGTGCAGCAGGCTGCACTCGCCGTTTCCAGTGGTGTGGCCGATGTCGTGGTCGTCTATCGCGCGTTCAACGAGCGCTCGGGCCACCGTTTCGGTGCCGGTCCGCCGCCGTTCGCGTACAACTCGAACACCGACCAGGAATACCGGAACTGGATCAACCCGTACGGTCTGCTCACTCCCGCTCAGCAGGAAGCCTTCCTGGCACGCACCTACATGCACAAGTACGGGGCGACCAGTGCGGACTTCGGGCAGATCTCGGTGCTCTCGCGCAAGCACGCGGCGAACAACCCCAAGGCCTGGTTCTACGAGCGGCCCATCACCCTCGACGATCACCAGAACTCCCGGATGCTCGCCGACCCGTTGCGCCTGCTGGACTGCTGCCAGGAGAGCGACGGCGGCCAGGCACTGGTCATCGTGAGCGCCGAACGCGCCCGAGATCTTCCGCATCCTCCGGCGATCATCACCGCCGCGGCGCAGGGCGTCGGTCCTCAGCAGATCTCGATGAGCAGCTACTACCGCGAGGACATCGACGCGATGCCCGAGGTCGAACTCGTCGCCCGGCAGATGTGGGCACAGGCCGGCTTCGGTCCCGAAGGTATCGACGCCGCGATCCTGTACGACGCCTTCACCCCGATGGTGCTGCTCCAACTCGAGGAGTACGGCTTCTGCGGCCGCGGCGAGGCCAAGGACTTCATCGCCGAAGGCAACCTCGAGGTCGACGGCCGCCTGCCGATCAACACCCATGGCGGGCAGCTCGGCGAAGGCTACATCCACGGCGTGAACGGCATCGCCGAGGGTGTCCGGCTCATCCGCGGCACCTCCGTGAACCAGCCCACCAAGACTCTCGACAACGTGCTGGTCACGGGCGGATCGCCGGTGCCGCACAGCGCGCTCGTCCTCTCGGCCGACCGTTAAGCCCGTAACCCCGGGCCCCGAACACTTCTCAGGAGACCATATGCATCCCGAGCTGTCCGACAAGTCACGGCGGCTGCGCACCGAACTGCGAGAGTACTTCGCCCGCATCATCGACGATGAGGATCGGCGTGCCCTGGTCGACCAGACCGAGGGCGGGCCGGTCTTCGACAAGATCTACCGGCAGATGGGCGCCGACGGCTGGCTCGGCCTGGGATGGCCGGAAGAGTACGGCGGACGCGGCGAGGACCCCGAAGCGCTCTACGTCTTCTACGACGAGACGATCCGCGCCGGCGCACCGGTATCGCTGGTGACGCTCAACACCGTCGCCCCCGCACTGATGAAGTACGGCACCCAGGAACAGAAGGATTTCTTCCTCCCCAAGATCCTGACCGGTGAACTGAAGTTCGCGATCGGCTACACCGAGCCCGGCGCCGGCACCGACCTCGCCGCACTCCAGACGCGGGCGCGCGTCGAGGGCGACGAACTCGTCATCGACGGCAACAAGCTGTACACGAGTTCCGCGATCTTCGCCGACTGGGTCTGGCTGGCCGTGCGTACCGATCCGGACGCTCCCCGCCACAAGGGCATTTCGGTCGTGCTCGTGCCGACCGCCTCGCCGGGCTTCTCGGCCACCGAGATCCAGACCGTCGGTGGTATCAGCACGGCGGTGACCTACTACGAGAACATCCGCGTCCCGCTGAGCAATGTGGTCGGTGAGCTGAATCAGGGCTGGACCCTGATCACCAGTCAGCTCAACCACGAGCGTGTGGCACTCGCCGCCCGCGGCGGCATCGCCAACGAGATGTACGACGAGGTCCTCGCGTGGGCCAAGCAGGAACCTTTCGGTCCCGGTGTGCTGTTCGACGTGCCGTGGGTCCGCTCGACCCTCGCCGAGGTCTACGCACTGCTGTCGGCGACCGATCTCGTCAACCTGCGCCTGGTGTCCGACATCGCCGCCAACACCCTCAGCGGTGGTGATTCCGCTGCCGCGAAGGTCTTCGGCACCGAAGGTGTCGTCGCGGCCTACGGCATGTTGCAGGAAGTGCTCGGAGCCCGCGGACTGCTGCGCCCCGGCAGCCCCGGTGCGGTGATCGAGGGCCGGGTCGAAGCTCTGGGCCGACGCGCCCAGAACAACACCTTCGGCGGCGGCAGCAACGAGGTGATGCGCGAGATCGTGGCCGCGAAGAACCTCGGAATGACCCTGGGCGCGCGCAGGCGTCCCGATGCAGCGGCCACCCGCTCGCAATCCGACAGGACGGCCCAGGCGGACGTGAAGACGCCGGCCGAGACGAGGAGCTGACATGGAATTCGAGCTCGATGACGACCTGATCGCGGTCGAGGACCTGGCATCGCAGGTCTTCGGTTCCCTGGCCAAGGTCGAGCGTGTGGTCGAGGTGGAGCGCAAGGAGGGCGGCTTCGACGCTCCCCTGTGGCAGGCACTCGCCGACTCCGGGCTTCTGGGACTGGCTCTTCCCGAATCCTCGGGTGGCGCCGGCATGGGCATGCTCGGACTGACGACGATCCTGCAGCAGCAGGGCCGGCGCGTCGCCCCCGTCCCCGTGTGGTCCACCGTGGCGGGCGCGGCTCTTCCGCTCGCGCAGTTCGGCACGGAAACGCAGGTGGGGCGTTACCTTCCGGGACTCGTCGACGGTTCCGTCGTACTGACCGGCGCCTTCGACGACACTCCCGGGGCGAGCCCCACCGTGACCGCGATCCGCAAGGGTGACGACCTCGTCATCAGCGGACAGATCCCGTCGGTTCCGTGGGCACCCATCATCGCCGGCGTCGTCGTACCCGTTCGGTGCGACGACGATTCGGTCGCCGTGGTGATCGCACCGGTGGATGCGCCCGGCGTCGAGGCCGTCCCGGCGGCCGTGACCGGCCGCGGCGCCGAGGCAGCCGTGCAGTTCACGGACGTACACATCGGAGCCGAGGATGTCCTGCCCGGCGACGGTGCGGAGATCGCGGCCTGGACGCGGCGCCGCATCCGCATCGCTCTGGCTGCCGTTCAGCTGGGGGTATGCGAGGAAACGCTTCGGGCCACGGCGGTGTATACCTCGGAGCGCGTGCAGTTCGGCCGGCCGTTGTCGACGAATCAGGCCGTTGCGTTGCGCGCGGCCGATGCCTACCTCGACACCGAAGCGATCCGGCTCACGATGCGCCGGGCCGCATGGCTGCTCGACGTCGGGCGCGAGGACGAAGCCGAGTCCGCGGCGCTCGTCGCCAAGTGGTGGGCATCGCGCGGTGGTGTGCGAGTCGGCCTGACCGGCCAGCACCTGCACGGCGGTATCGGCGCCGACATCGACTACCCCATCCACCGCTACTTCCTGTGGGGACGGCAGTTGGCGTTCACCTTCGGCGGAGCGGAAGCTACCGCAGCGGCCCTCGGGGACGCCCTCGACACCGCACCCCCGATCGGGGCGGCCGGGTAGCCGGCCGGTCGTGATCACGCGAGTCCCGTTCCCCGCACGACGGTGGAACGGGACTCGTGTCGTTTCCGGAGCCCTTCCCTAATCCCCCAGATGGGCGAGCAGCAGCTCGCAACTGCTTCGCACATCCGCCTCGGTCTCCGCGAGAGTCGCTCCGCCGTTGAGATATGTCACCAGCAGCCCGGACCACAACATCGACAACAGTCGCAGCGTGTCGCGATCCTCGTCGGTGGGGTCGTCGAGTCCCGCCTTGTCGAACAGGATCCGGAGGAACGTCCGCCGCACTTCCACGGAGTCGGGCACCACGTTCGCCGGCGCGGTGCTGTTGGACAACAGCATCGCGGACGCCAGGCGAGGCCGGTCGACGAACCGCCGGGTCATCTCGATCAGCACCTCGGTGATCGCATCCCGGGCGTTCATCCCCGGTTTCCGCGCGGGAAGCCGATCCGCGCCGAGTTCGAGGCGATCGAGGAGCAACGCCACGAACAGATGCGTCTTCGATGGGAAATACCTGTACAGCGTGCCGATCGCCACCCCGGCGTTCCGTGCGATCTCCGTCATCTGGACGCGAGCGAGTTCGTGCTCGCAGCCCAGCCGTGCCGCGGCCTCCAGGATCCGCACCTGCCGTCGCCGCTGCTCGGCGGAGGTCGGCTCCGCCCCGTCGCGCGCCTTGCCGATTCTGGGCACCGGTTCCCCTCTCCACGATCACGGCCCGTCGTTTCCGCACCGCATCACCGGCCAGATTGTCGCATTGCGGATCTTTCGCGGTCCCGAACGGTGGGATGGAAGGGCCCAGACGTCCCGTGCACACGGCGCGGCGACCGGATGTCCACTCAGCGAGAAGCCGTTCCGGGGTGTCGCGCGTCACCCATACGCTCGATTCGTAGGACGTCGCCGGAGGCCGCGACCAGAGCGAATCGGAGTGAGGCACATGCAGACCGGAATTCAGACCCAGGACGCGACGTTCGAACTCGGCGTTCCCGGCCCGGACGAGATGCGACGTGCCATGGGACGTTTCGCCAGCGGAGTCACCGTCGTGACCGGTCTCGACGAGGACGGCCCCACCGGTTTCGCGTGCCAGTCGTTCGCGTCGGTCTCGCTCGAGCCGCCCCTCGTGCTGTTCTGCGCCGACCACCGTGGGCGTGCATGGCCGCGGTTGCGCCGTACCGGCTGGTTCACCGTCAACGTCCTCGGCGAGAACCAGACCGATCTGTGCGCTCGCTTCGGGTCCGGCCGCGGCCTCAAGTTCGACGGTCTCGACTGGGATCTGTCCCGCTGGGGCACTCCGTCGCTGCCCGGCGTTCTCATGCGGGTGCACGCCTCGGTCGAGGATGTGCACGTGGCAGGTGACCACGATGTCGTCATCGGACGTGTCGCCGAACTGGAGTGCGTCGGCGACCAGAGTCCGATGGTGTTCTACCGCGGGGCGTTCGGGCTCGACGCGCGGTAACTCCGCCGATACTTCCTCCGTCCGCCGCTACCGGCGGGCGGAGGAAGTCGTCGTCACACCCTCACGGAGGGCGTCGCGTCGGCGTCGACCTTCGCGAGACGGGCCCGGCGCGACTGCGGAACGGCGACGGTGAGGACGGCCGCGAGAAGCGCGACGCCTGCGCCCGTCAGCAGGACGACCCGGAAGCCGGACTCCGTGGGAATGGTATGACCGGCGAACGGCACGCTCATCTGCGCGAGGACGACACCGATGACGGCGGAAGCGGAGGACGTGCCGACCGACCGCATGAGACTGTTCACGCTGTTGGCGGATGCCGTCTCCGTGGCAGGGACCTCCCCCATGATCAGGGCGGGCATCGCACCGTATGCGAACCCGACTCCCGTGCTGCAGATCGCGGCGACGACCGCCAGGCCCAGGACCGATCCCATCAACAGCAGCCCCGCCGTGTACCCCAGAGCGATGATCAGGCAGCCCACCAGCAGCGTGGTCTTCGGACCGCGGTGAGCCGAGAGCTTTCCTCCGATGGGAGAGACCGCCATCATCATCAGACCACCCGGTGCCATGCACAGACCCATCATGATCATGGACTGGCCCAGTCCGTGACCGGTCTCTTCCGGCAGCTGCAGGATCTGCGGGAGAATCAGCGACTGGGCGTACATCGCGAAACCCACCACGATCGAAGCACTGTTGGTGAGCAGCACGGGCCGGCGGGCGGTGACGCGCAGATCCACCAACGGATCGCGGACCCGCAGCTCCCACCATCCCCACACCACGAGCAGCAGGACGGCAGCGGCGAGGAAACCGATCGTGAGGGTGCTCGACCAGCCCCAGTCGGCGCCCTTGGAGATCGCCAGCAACAGACAGACGAGGGCCGCACTCAGACCGACCGCTCCCACCGCGTCGAAGCGTCCGCCGGACTGCAGGACGGGAACATCGCGGAGAACCCACCACAACGCACCCAGCGCCACCGCACCGAGCACCGCCACGCCCCAGAACAGGAACCGCCAATGCACGTACTGTGCAACGGCGGCAGATGCAGGCAGTCCGAGAGCGCCGCCGACGCCCATGGACGCACTCATCAGTGCCACGGCCGAATGCAGACGGTCGTACGGCAGTACGTCCCGAAGGAGGCTGATTCCCAACGGGATCAGACCTACGCCGATTCCCTGCAGACCGCGACCGATCACCATCGGCACGAGTGTGGACGAGAGCGCACACACGATCGAACCGGCGATCACCGGCACGAGGCAGACGAGCATCATGCGGCGTTTGCCGTACATGTCGCCCAGTCGTCCGGTGACCGGAGTCGCCACGGCACCGGCGAGCAAGGTCACGGTGATCACCCATGACGCGTTCGCGGCAGAGGTGTTCACCATGGTCGGCAGGTCCACGATCAAGGGCACGACCAGGGTCTGCATGAGCGCCGCGATGATGCCGGTGAAGGCGAGGACACCGACGAGAGCCCCGGAACGGACCGGGGTATTTTCGGATATGTCTGTCATAGAACTCCTGAAAGAAAAGAAATATGCATGATGCATATTCGACGCATCATGCATTCGATGTGTACAGTACATACTGATGACGCCGCAACGTGGCGACCTACTCGGGTGACGTTCTTCACGAAAGACTTTCGATGACCAAGCCGACCCACTTGATCGAGTTCGAAGCGATGCTGCTCGGCCGGCACCTGGCGAACATCAACAGCCGCAAACGCGGCAGGCATTCGCTCGACCGCAGCGCCTATACGGTTCTCAGCCGCATCAGCATGCAGGGCCCGATGTCGATCGGCCAACTCAGCGACGCACTCGATCTGGACAGTTCGACACTCAACCGGCAGACCTCGGCGATGACCGCCGCCGGGCTGGTCGAACGTATCCCCGACCCGGAGGGCGGGATGGCCCGCAAATTCCGGATCACCTCCTCGGGCGAGGAAAAGCTCGCCGCCGAGCGCGCCCACGGAGTCGCCGCGCTCGAGCGCGTGCTGACCGACTGGTCCGAGGACGAGGTCGCCACCTTCGCACGGTGGCTCGAACGCTTCAACAACGACATCGAACGCTTGACAGGGCATCCGTGGCCGCGGCCCACCGGGTCCGCAGTGCATCTTCCCGACGGGTCCGTCGGGGGGATGTGAGCCGGAGGTACCGCGCGAGCACGGTTCGGTGGCCGGCCGAGACCACCGGCAGACCGGAACACCTGCGGTACGAGTGATGCCACCGCCGTCGAGACGGCGGTGGCATCACTTCCGGTCACACGTCAACCACGATGCTTTCCGTGGGCAATACCTCCGGCGGGCGTCGTCGACGGCACCAAGGACGGAAGTTCCTCGGTCCTGAGCCGGCGGGGGCGTTCCGTCATCACGGTGGGCTGGACCGTGTGCACCTCGCTGAGGAGGGTGGCCGGGAAGTAGACCGACGCCGTGACACCGGCGTTCGTCTCGGTGTCGAAGGTCGGCCTCAGACGCACGCTCATGCCGTTGCGGGCCGCCAGACGCCCGATCACGAACAATCCCAGTTGACGCGGGGCGTCGACATCGGCATTATCACCCGCCGCGAGACGGATATTGATCTCCTCCATGGCATCTCGGGGAATACCGATTCCGCGATCGGCGATATCGAGAAGCAGGCCACCCTCCACGGCGGAGGAGAACTCGAACCTGACGGGAGTGGTGGGCGGGGAAGCCCGCAGCGCGTTGTCGACGAGTTCGGCCACCAGATGCACCACGTCGTTCACCGCCTTACCGACGAGATATCCGTGCGGGGTGTTCCCGATCTGCACCCGCTGGTAGTTCTCCACCTGGGACACCGCACCGCGGAGCACGTCGCCGAGCGGTGCGGGCCCGCTGCGAGTACGCGGGCGCGTGCCCGCGAGAACCAACAGGGATTCGCCGGTACGCCGCATGCGCGTCGCCAGATGATCGAGAGCGAACATGCTCTGCAACCGGGCGGGATCCTTCTCCTCGTATTCGAGAGATTCGATCAGCGAGAGTTGCTGTTCGACGAGGGTCTTGTTGCGGCGTGCCAGCGTCTCGAGCATCACGTTCACCTGTTTCCTCAGGTGGGCCTGCTCGCCGGCGAGACGCAGCGCCTGCGTGTTCATCGAATCCACCGCTCGGGAGAGTTCGCCGATCTCCTCGTCCGTATCGGTGCCGACGGGAGCGAGACGGACGGTGTCGATGTCGGCCCCGTCCTTGACCGCCGCGATGGCGGCGGGAAGCTCGGTGTTCGCCGCTGCGAGAGTGTTGTCTCGCAGACGTCCCAGGGGCACCGACAGGGAACGGATGACTGCTATCGCGAGGAGCAGGGCGAGTACGAGTGCTGCCGTGACGAGGAGCGCGTCGCGGGTGGCCGCGGTACGTGTCTCGTCCGCCAGTTCTTCGAGCGTCCCGATGATGCGCGCGCTGGCGCTGTCGATCCCGTCCGCATAAGGCTGGGACGCCGAAATCATGGCGTTGCGGAGGTCTTCCCCGAATTGCCTGCTCGGCGTGAAGTTCTCGATCAGCCTACGGCGCGCTTCGATATCGCCGAGCATCCCGTCGATCTGCCCGGTATCGAGCCCCGATCCCCGAAGGAGTCGCAGCGTCGACTCCTCGGTGTTCATGGCGTTGGTCGCCAGGAGCCGGGCGGCCTCGGGGTTGGTGGACAGCAGCCGGAAGGACTCCATCTGGTCGAGGAGGTTGAGCTGCGCGTCCCACATCAGGAGCAGGTTCGTGGCGTCGACGAGAGCGTCGTGGTTCTCGAACAGGTCGAACAGGTCCCGGAAGAGATTCTTGCACCGCACCAGGAAGTCGGTGGTCCGGCGACCGAGCTCGTCGACGCCGAGGGAGGAGTTCATGACCGCGGCGTAGAGCTGGTCGCCGTCGGCGAGCAGCGCATCGAGTTCTACGGCGACATCGGAGTTGAGATCGGCTCCTGCGGCGAGTTCCCTGAGCGTGGCCATGGACTGCGTCACATCGTCCGAAGTTGCGTTCTTGGGGGTGAATCCGAGGCTCGTGGCGGTAGCGACGCTGATCAGAGCGGTGGAGAAGTCGAGCAGTGCCGGGGCGACAACGGTCTGTTCGGACAATGCGGCCGACCGCTGCGCTTCGTCGAGCTGAGTCGTGACGCGTACGGCACCGAGAGCGACAGCGACGACGAGGGGAATCGACAGCACGGCCGCGAGTCTGTATTTGAGACGCCAGCGGCCGATCTGCAGGGCACGTATTCGGCTCGGATCCACTTCTCGGATCTCCCTTTCACGATGAAGAGAACGTG
>NZ_AJVB01000011.1:0-31239 GCF_000278445.1 Rhodococcus sp. R1101 | reverse complement strand
GAACCGGCGGGCTTGTCCTCGGCGAAGTCCGACGACCGTGTGAATCCGAAAGCCGTGCAACACAATGCGAAGCAACGGCTGCAGTCGCCCCGGAGGTCGGATCGATGAACGGCCGGTAATGGGGACGAGTGAAGTGATGGGGTGGACATGTGAACTCCGAAAGTCGATTCCGATGCATGAAGGACTGCACGATGGGATCGGGGAACCCTGGCGCGGGTTCCCCCTCCGGGCACACGGAATCACCGCCGCCTGCAGGCGCGGTTCACGGATGTCGCGGGACATCTGTCTCACGGATACACGGTGCTGATCACTGGATACGAAAATACCAGTCGGCACGTGCAGTGTCGCCGGGCCGGACGGCTGTCGCCGAATCCCTTCGTGATCCGAGCACGATCCGATGAGTTCGCGCGGCTCACGAGGTCTTCCTCTTCGTACCGGTGCGATCGGGATGCGAGGAGAAGAGAGTGGGCCAGTTGCTGCGAGTACAGAACTTCACCGTGTCGAGCGACGGGATCGGCGCGGGGAAGGACCAGAGTGTCGAGAGTCCCTTCGGCCTGGATCCGAGCCCGATGTTCGAGTGGGCCGCAGCCACGGCGAGTTGGAACCTGCGCACCGAGCCCGGTGGGAGCCGCGGACTCGACGACTACTTCATCCGGGATTTCTCCTGCAACATCGGTGCGGAGATCATGGGGCGCAACAAATTCGGCCCCCAGCGGGGTCCCTGGAAGGACCACGAGTGGCAGGGCTGGTGGGGCGATGAGCCACCCTTCCGCACCCCGGTGTTCGTCCTGACCCACCACGAACGCCCGTCCTTCACGCTCGCCGACACCACCTTCCACTTCGTGAACGGCGAGCCGGCCGCGGTGCTCGATCAGGCCCGCGCCGCCGCGCAGGGCAAGGACGTCCGCCTCGGGGGTGGCGTCTCCACCATCCGGCAGTTCCTCGACGCCGATCTGGTCGACACCATGCACGTGGTGGTGTCACCGGTGCGGTACGGCGCCGGCCTGAAGCTCTGGGACTCCCCGGACGAACTACGGGATCGTTTCCACCTCGAGGTCGTGCCCAGCACGAGCGGGGTGATGCATCACCTGTTCTGGAGGAAGTGAACACCCGGGAGCGGCGCATAATGGGGGGTGTGGCTAGGAGGTCGTCATGCGTGCTCTGAGTGGCCTACTGGATGTCGTGCTCGGACTTCTCACCGCCCTGCTCGGCACCGTCCTGGGGATCGTCGCCGCGGTGGTGATGCTCCTTGGTGCGGTGTTGTGCGTGACGATCCTGCTGATTCCGCTGGGTATCCCCGTCATCCGGCTCTCCCGCCGGTTGTTCACCCTCGCCGGGAAGATGATGCACGTGCCGTGACGTCCCGCGACGTATCGACGACGAGGCGCTCGATCACCTCGTGAGGTGTTCGGGCGTGTCGTCCGCAGGCCTGGGAAACCCTCTTCGGATCGGCCCCGCATTCCCCGGAATGCGGGGCCGACGTGTGTATCCCTCACGATTACGTGTGCCTCTACCTGGGCAGATGCTCTGTCCGTCGTCGTGGTTGTCGTAGATACCCTAGGGGGGTATGGTATCCGGCAGGACGACCGCCGAGCGCACCGACAAGGACGATTCCGATGCCTAACACCACCAGTGAAACCGGGAAGCCCGATACTGCCGATGTCGTCGCGCCCGACGACACGCATCAGCACAGCTACATCGCCAACAACACCAAGGCCGACTACCTCAAGCGACTGCGTCGCATCGAGGGGCAGGCACGCGGTCTGCAGCGGATGGTCGAGGAAGAGAAGTACTGCATCGACATCCTCACGCAGATCGCGGCGGTGAAGAAGGCTCTCGAGGCCGTCGCGCTCGGCCTGCTCGACGAACACATGGCCCACTGCGTGGCCGGTGCCGTGCGCGCCGGTGGCGACGAAGCCGACCTCAAGCTGAAGGAAGCCGGCGACGCCATCGCGCGACTCGTCCGTTCCTGACCGTCCCCACCCGTTCACGACCCATCACCGAGGAGTACCCATGAGTGAGACCAGCACGTACACCGTCACCGGCATGACCTGCGGGCACTGCGTCGCGTCGGTCACCGAAGAGGTCCAGGAGATCCCCGGCGTCGAGAACGTCGAGGTCGACCTGGCCACCGGTGCCGTCACCGTCACGAGCGCCGAGTCCCTCGACGATGCCGCCGTCGCGGCCGCCGTCGAGGAGGCCGGTTACAACCTCGCATGAACACCCCGGCCAAGCTCACCGGCTTCGTCGCCGCCGTAGCCGCGGTCTTCGGTATCGCGCTGCTCGTCGGCGCGACCGTCGGCCCGGTGGAGGAGCAGACCGAGGATCCTGCCGCGAGCGCCCACGACGCCGGTCACGGTGACGACACCGCCACCGGCGACGCCGCGGAAACACCTGCTGTGGAAGAAATCCCGGGAGGACTGATGACGTATCGGAACGGTTATGCCCTCGCACTCGCCGAGACGAACCTCGAGCCGGGTGAGGACAGGAACCTGACATTCGCGATCAACGGTCCCGGCGGCGCGCCGGTGACCGACTTCGACGTCACCCACGACAAAGAACTGCACCTGATCGCCGTGCGCCGCGACTTCACCGGCTTCCAGCACGTCCATCCCGTGCTCGACGAGAACACCGGAATCTGGTCCGTCGACGTCGACCTCACGCCCGGCACGTGGCGGGTCTTCACCGACTTCACACCCACCGGGGGAGAGGCGCTCACGCTGGGCACCGATCTCACGGTGGCGGGCGAATTCGTCCCTGCCGCACCCGAAGCCGACAACCGCACCGCGACCGTCGACGGCTACGAGGTCACCCTGGACGGCGACCTGTCGTCGGGTGGCGACGCGATGCTCACCCTCACCGTGAGCAAGGACGGACAGCCGGTCGCCGACCTGCAGCCCTATCTCGGTGCCTACGGACACCTGGTGGCGCTGCGCGGCGGCGACCTCGCCTACCTCCACGTCCACCCGGACGGAACACCCGGCGACGGCACCACACGACCCGGCCCCGAGGTCGTCTTCCACACCTCCGTCCCGAGTGCCGGCACCTATCACCTCTATCTCGACTTCCAGCACGACGGAGTGGTCCGTACCGCCGCCTTCGCGCTCACCGCCGACGGCGCCGGTGCCACGCACGAGGAACCCTCCGCGCCGGTCGACCACAGCCATTCCGGCCGCTGACGGCCATTTTTCCGAGGAGACACACATGACCACGCAGAGTCGGCCGGTCGCCGCCGAATCGATCGAACTCGCCATCACCGGCATGACCTGCGCATCCTGCGCCAATCGCATCGAACGCAAACTCAACAAGCTCGACGGCGTCACCGCGACCGTCAACTACGCCACCGAGAAGGCGAAGGTCACCTACCCCGACGACATGACACCCGAGGATCTCGTCACGGTCGTCGAGCAGGCCGGCTACGGTGCCGCACTGCCGCCGCCGTCCGCGCAGGCGACCGGCCGGACCGGTGACGTGCCCGAATCCGATCCCGTTGCGCCGCTTCGTCACAGGCTCGTCGTTTCGGCGATCCTGACGGTGCCGGTGATCGCGATGGCGATGATCCCGGCCCTGCAGTTCACCAACTGGCAGTGGCTCTCGCTCACCCTCGCCGCACCGGTGGTGGTGTGGGGTGCCTGGCCCTTCCACCGGGCGGCGTGGATCAACCTGCGCCACGGCACGTCCACCATGGACACCCTCGTGTCGCTGGGAACACTTGCCGCCCTGGGATGGTCGGTCTACGCCCTGTTCTGGGGCACGGCGGGTGAACCGGGGATGGTCCACCCCTTCGAGTTCACCATCGCGCGGGGCGACGGCAGCGGCAACATCTATCTCGAGGCCGCGGCCGGTGTCACGACGTTCATCCTCGCCGGGCGCTACTTCGAGCAACGGTCGAAGCGACGTGCCGGCGCCGCCCT
Organism: Rhodococcus sp. R1101; assembly: GCF_000278445.1. Lineage (NCBI taxonomy): Bacteria > Bacillati > Actinomycetota > Actinomycetes > Mycobacteriales > Nocardiaceae > Rhodococcus > Rhodococcus sp. R1101. Next base: position 27,325 of record NZ_AJVB01000011.1, on the reverse strand, counting down.
GCATGCCCTGCTCGAACTCGGAGCCAAGGACGTCGCGGTTCTCGGACCGGACGGGACCACCGAGACCCGGATTCCGGTGGAGCAGTTGGCAGTCGGCGATCTGTTCGTCGTGCGCCCGGGCGAGAAGATCGCCACCGACGGTGTGATCGAACGGGGCACGTCGGCGGTCGACGCGTCGATGCTGACCGGTGAATCGGTTCCCGTCGAGGTCGGTGTGGGCGACAGTGTCGTCGGCGGAACGGTCGACGTCGGTGGACGACTGGTGGTGCGTGCGACCCGCGTCGGCTCCGACACCCAGCTCGCGCAGATGGCGAAGCTGGTGGAGGACGCCCAGAACGGCAAAGCCCAGGTGCAGCGCCTGGCCGACCGGATCTCCGGCATCTTCGTGCCGATCGTGCTGCTGATCGCCGCCGGCACCCTCGGTTTCTGGCTCGGCACCGGCAACGGACCCGCGGCGGCCTTCACCGCGGCGGTCGCCGTGCTGATCATCGCCTGCCCCTGCGCCCTCGGCCTGGCCACCCCGACCGCGCTGATAGTCGGTACCGGTCGCGGCGCTCAGCTCGGCATCCTCATCAAGGGCCCCGAGGTCCTCGAATCGACCCGCTCGGTCGACACCGTGGTCCTCGACAAGACCGGCACGGTCACCACCGGCCGGATGACCCTGCGCGAGGTCGTCGCCGACGACGGTGAGAACGCAGACGAGGTACTGCGGTACGCCGGGGCACTCGAGTCGGCGTCGGAACACCCGATCGCACGTGCCGTCGGTGATGCGGCCGCGGACAGGTTCGGCGGTCTGCCCGAGGTCGAGGACTTCACGAACGTCGAGGGTCTCGGTGTCCAGGGAGTGCTCGTCGACGGCGACACGAGCCGCGCGGTGCTGGTGGGTCGTCCGACGCTGCTGGCCGACTGGTCGCAGCACCTCTCCGAGAAGCTGCAGCGGGCGTTCGAGCAGGCGCAGAAGTCCGGCGGCACGGCCATCGCCGTCGGCTGGGACGGGAAGGCCCGTGGCATCGTCGTCGTCGCGGACGCGGTCAAGCCGACCTCCGCGCAGGCAATCGCCGAACTGCGGAAACTCGGGCTGCGTCCGATCCTGCTCACCGGCGACAACGCCGCCGTCGCCCACACCGTGGCGGCCGAGGTCGGCATCGACGAGGCCGACGTGATCGCCGACGTGCTGCCCACCGACAAGGTCGACGTGGTCGAGCGACTGCAGCGCGAGGGCGCGGTGGTCGCGATGGTCGGCGACGGTGTCAACGACGCCGCGGCGCTCGCCCGGGCCGACCTGGGCCTGGCGATGGGCACCGGCACCGACGTCGCGATCGAGGCGAGCGACCTGACGTTGGTCCGCGGCGACCTGATGGTCGCGGTCGACGCCATCCGGTTGTCGCGCCGCACGTTGACGACGATCAAGGGAAACCTGTTCTGGGCGTTCGCGTACAACGTCGCGGCACTGCCGCTTGCGGCCGCGGGACTGCTGAACCCGATGCTCGCCGGTGCGGCGATGGCGTTCTCGTCGGTCTTCGTGGTCTCCAACAGCCTGCGGTTGCGACGGTTTCGCGCCCACGCGGCCTGACCGCTTTCGGCTGCAGCGAGGCGGACGGCCTGTCAGGATCGGATCCATGACACAGCCGTCCTCCTTCCGTGCCCTGGTCGTCGACGACACCGACGACGGCCAGGTGGCACAGTTCCGCGAACTGACCGACGCCGACCTTCCCGCCCACGATGTTCTCGTCGAGGTCGAGTACTCGTCGCTGAACTACAAGGACGGTCTCGTGATCGCGGGGCCGCAGAAGATGGCGCGACGCACCCCGCTGGTCGCCGGAGCCGACCTGGCCGGCACCATCCTCGAGAGCGGCAATCCCGACTGGAAACCCGGCGACCGCGTCGTCGTCAACGGATGGGGCCTGTCCGAGACCCAGTCGGGCGGGTACACCCGGCGCCAGCGTGTGAAGCCCGAATGGCTCGTGCGCATCCCCGACGCCTTCTCCACCCGCGACGCCATGGCCGTCGGCACCGCCGGCTACACGTCCGCCCTGTGCCTCGACGCGCTCGAACGCTACGGGATCGCATCGGATGCAGAACTGCTCGTCACCGGCGCGGCAGGTGGCGTCGGGTCGATCGCCGTCGCGCTCGCCGCCACCGCCGGACACACGGTGGTCGCCGCGACCGGCCGTCCCGAGACCCACGACTTCCTGAGCGAACTCGGTGCGTCGTCGTTCGTCGACCGCGCCGAACTGCAGGGCAAGGGCCGGCCCCTCGGCAAGGAACGCTGGGATGCCGCCGTGGACGCGGTGGGTGGTTCGACGCTCGTGAACGTGCTGTCGCAGATCCGGTACGGCGGTGCGGTGGCCGCATGTGGTCTCACCGAATCGCCGTCGATGCCGGATGCGACGGTGCTGCCGCACATCCTGCGCGGCGTCGCATTGCTGGGCGTCGACTCGGTGATGGCGCCGGCACAACTCCGCCGGCCGGCGTGGGAACGCCTCGCCCGCGATCTTCCTGCGAGCACCCTGGATTCGCTGTCGCGCGTCGAACCGCTCTCGGACGTCCCGCGACTCGCCGAGGAGATCCTGGCGGGCAAGGTGCGTGGCCGGGTGGTCGTCGACGTCACCGCCTGACATCCGGACGAGGGACTACTTCGACGTCTCCGCGTCCGGAAGCGGTTCCGGTGCCACCGCTTCCGGACCGGGGAGACGACCGAAGGCGAGCCGGAGGAGGAACCCGAAGCCGACCGTCACGTAGAGCGTGCCCAGCAGGTGCTGCCAAGCGGCCCAGGTGAGTTCGAGGTCGTCACCCGTGGGGAACAGGTGGTGCGGGCCGATCGCGAAGACGAGTGCCACGCCCGTTGCGATCGCCGCGAGCTTCTGTGGATCGGTTGCGCGCCGTGCCGCGGGCGACAGCGTCAGCAGCGCCGGTGCGATCCACACCCAGTGATGCGACCACGACACCGGCGAGGCCAACAGCACGGCCGTGGCGTTCGCGAGCAGGGCGAGCACGAGATCACCCTGTGCGAGGGTCCGCCGGATGGCCACCACCGCGACCAGCAGCATCACCGCGACGGCGAGCAGCCACAGCACGGAACCCATGAGTTCGGGCGGTCCGAAGCGGGAGATCATCGCCTTGAAGGACTGGTTGGTGGCGAAGTACGCCGCGCCGATCCGGCCGGTGTCGGGCAGGGTGTCGAGCCAGTACTTCGCGGAGGTCGCGGGCATCACGGCGAACGCGAGGGCGGTGAACCCGAAGGTCGACGCGAGGATGGTGGCACTGGTCCGCCGGTCGCGCCGCAGCAGGAACAGCAACAGGAATGCGATGGGCGTGAGCTTGACGGCGGCGGCCAGCCCGATGAGCAGTCCGCGCGGCCACTTCGGGGTCTTCACCAGGACGTCGAGGGCGACGAGCGCCATCAGGACGAGGTTGATCTGCCCGAACGAGATCGTCTCGCGCACGGGCTCGAGCAGCAGCGCTCCGGCGACCGCCACTGCCGTGACGATCCACGCCGTCCGCGCCTCGAAGTCCGGGCGGAGCCGGTCCAGCACGACCCGCAGGGTGACGACGAGCGCCGCGACGGAGACGAGGGTGAAGACGATCTTGCCGAACGTCACGGGAATCAGTGCGAGGGGAGCGAACAGCATCGCCGACAGCGGCGGGTAGGTGAACGGCAACGCGAAGTCGTCGGTCACCGGGGGCATCTGCCCGTAGATGTCGTCGCCGTCGAGCAGAACCCGCGCGCCCATCCGGTAGACCAGGAAGTCGATGAGCTCGCTCCTGACGAGGATCGCGATGAGCACACCGACGGAGACGAGCGACGCGACCGCCGCGACGGCAGTGCCTCTTCTTCCGGAGAAGAGCGGAGGCGTCGTCGAGCCGATCGGATCCTGCGGTGAATGTCGCACCCGGCAACTTTAGTCAATTCCGGCAATCGTTCCCGCCCGACGTGGGGAACGACATACGGCCGTCGAGACGATCTCCCGTCGGGCCCTGCGACTCGGACACGACCGCACCGACATCGAGCATCTACGCTTCGCGCCGCTCGAATACGAGAACGGTGACGATGTGCTGCTCCGGGCCGGGTGAGCAGGAGTGACGTGGCGAAGACGATGCCGGGAGCACACGTGTCGCACTCGTGGAGACCCGGGACCCGGGACCCGGAGGACAGCACCGGTACGGCATCCGGGTCAGTCGGACGGGGTGAGCGCGTCCGCTCGGCGGATCATCCGGGGAATGGCGAGTGCGGCCAGTGCTCCGACGAGTGCCGCGCCTGCGACCATCGCGAATCCGATGGAAATGCCCGCATCGGAATACAGCACGCTCCCGTCGATCGCGAAAGCGATGTGGGAGTTCAGCATTGCGAATACGAGAACCGGGAGAACAGCGGGGAGGAGGTTGCCCGCCGTGGAAGCGATGGCCCCGGCCGTCGCAAGTTGCTGAGCCGGAACAGCTTCGATGAGCAGGTTCGGTGTCGCTGCGTAGGCCATGCCGCCGCCGAGGCCGACGAGCGCGGCGAGCAGGACGACGACCACTGCCGAATCGTGCGACAACGCGAGTGACAGACTGCCGGCGGTGACGACGGTGAGCCCGGCAACGAGCAGGGCCTTGGGCCGGATTCGCGGGGCCAGCCCACCGACGATGAATCCCCCGATCAGGGTCATCACGGCTTCGGGAGCATGGAACCAGGCGTACCGGCCGGCATCGGCACCGAACCCGTAGCCGAGACCCACATCGCTCGGAGCCATGATCATCATCGGCAAGATCATCACGAAGGTGGCCATGGCGGCCCACGCGAGACCGGAGCTGAGCGAGGTCAGTGCCACAGGACGTTGCGTCAGGATCGAGAGGTCGATGACGGGATCGCGTAGTACCCGTGCCGACACCGACCAGGCGATCACGAACACCAGCCCACCGATCAGGAAGATGATGGTCGACGGTGCCGCCCACCCCCGGTCCGGTCCGAAGCTGATCGCGAGGAGCAGCCCGCCGAGGCCTGCGCCCAGAAGGGCTGCACCGACGAGGTCGATCGTCGATCGCAGCCGGATCGGCGACTCCTCGGTGGTGGCGCGGATGACGACGGTGAGAAGCGACAGGCCGATGACGAAGAACCAGAAGACCCCGCGGAACCCGAAGTTGTCGATGATCCAGCCTGCCACGAAGGGAGCCGGGATGGCGACCAGGCCCATGCCGGTCGTCGAGATACTCACTGCCATCGCCACCGTCCGTGGCGGGTAGACATCGCGGATCAGCGAGTAGACCAGGAACAGGCACGGGCTGAGAAACCCGGTCAGCGACCAGCCGAGGACGACGATCGCAATGTTCGGAGCCACCGCAGCGATGAGTGCACCGACCGCTGCCAGCGCAACACACCACAGCAGCAGCTTCCGCTTGCCGTGCATGTCGGCGAGCTTGCCGATCAGGGGTGACGAGACCGCCCCGACCAGCAGGAAGGACGTGATGATCCACACCCCCTGGGTGGTTCGGAAGTGACCTGAGATCTGCGGCAGTGCAACGGAAACCATCAGATAGCTGCAGGAGAGCATCTCGAGTACCAGCACCATGGAGAGGAACGAGACCGCCAGTTGTGGCGTCCAGCCTCTTCTACCGGAATGCGGTTCCTTCGACGTCGCGACGAAGGTGTCACCGCTGGAGGATGCGAGATCCATGGGGAGGCCTTTCAGGTGGGAGCCCGGATGGATGAGGGGATCGCGCCGGCCACGCCCGGGCCGAGACATGGTGCGGGCGTGGCGGTCCGAAGGATGGAGCAGCACAGGGAATGTCGCGCGGAGTCGCGATCCCGACATCGCCGTCGGGGAGCGGAACCCCCGTAACGGGGGGACTGTGGTGGTTCCTGCCCGCGTGTGGACGTGCGAGGAACGGTCGATCGTTATCGAGCGGGCGGTGCGACGGCATCGGCCAGATAGGCCGTCGCTTTCATCTCGACTCGGGGGGACGGTTTCGGTCCGGCGCCGAGTTCAGCGACGCCCACGGCGGTCCACGCCGGGTACGGTTCCCGGACGAACCGTTCCTTGACTGCACTGAAGGCTTCGAGGTCGCCCTCGAGATCGATGTGGAAGGTGACCAACTCGACCAGGTGGGTCCAATCGGCACCTGCGGCCGCGAGCACCCGTTGGAGATTCTCGAATGCGAGGGTGAACTGCGTGGTCGGATCGTCGGGAACGGTTCCGTCGAGGCGTTGTCCGAGTACTCCGGAACAGATGAGGAAGTTGCCTGCGCGCACCGCCGGCGAGATGTGCCACTGCTGATACATGTGCGTGAGTTCTGCCGGGATGACGGGACCGCTCGGGTTCGGCACGGTGTGAGTCGTTTCTGCGTACGGATCCATGGGGCTCACACGCCCGCCGGGAGCAGCGGCCGTACCGACTCGGCCTCCACCCAGCGGGCTCGGAAGGCGGCATGCGGAATGCCGTCGGTCCACATTCCATCGAGGGTGAGACCTGCTGTGAGCCTGCCGATCTCGTCCGCAGCCATGGCGCCGCGCTCGCCTTCGATCGCGACGATCGTGTGGTCGTCCACCCGGTCGATGTAGGGCAGCCCTGTGGGGGTCTCGCACACCATGCAGGGCCGGGTATGTGCAGAGCCGAAGTTCTTGCCGGGTAACAGTTCGGCGAGCAACTCGAGCGTGTCGGCGATGTCTTCCCGGCGGCCTCCGGTGCGGACCCAGCGGGCGATCGCCTCGGCGGAGTCGAGCGGGTTGTCGAGAAGGCTCCTGCCGGAGCATTTGAGATACCACCGTCCGTCCGGATATTGCAAGGGCGACATGACGATTCCGCCGAATTCCACTCGTCCGCCGGGAGCCTTCAGGTACATCATGGCAGGAATGTCGAAGTCGGCCGGATCCGGCACTTCGACCAGGACCACCGTCGCACCGTAGGTGAGCATGTCCAGGGGCCGGGGGAGCAGGCCGCTGACGTTGGTGGCGGCTCCGGTCGCGACCACCACCTTCTCGCAGCTCCAGGATGCACCCGAACGGGCGGTCACGATCGCCCCGCGATCGGACCGATCGATCGTGTCCACGATGTCGCGGATCACCACGGTCCCTCGTTCGGTTGCGGCGGCCAGCTCGGCTCGAACGAGCCCGCGTGGATTGACGATGAAGGCATCATCGCGTTGGGCGATGCCGACATGACCCGGTGCGAAGCGCAGCTCCGGGTATTCGTTGCGCAACCGGTCGCTGTCGAGGTGCTCGACGTCGACACCGAGATCGGCGGCATTGGATGCGAGCAGGGCGCGGTTGAACCATGTGGTCACACCGCTGGGCTCCGAGTCGTCCGGCATGACCGTCAGTGAATGTGTGGATGTCGCGAACCGTTCGCCGGTGCGTTCCTGCAGCTCGGGAAACCGGCGGATGGACCGCATCGCCAGAAGGGACGTCATCAGCGGGACCTCGAGGACGTGTGCCAGGCGTCCCTGGTCGTAGTAACCGGCCCACACGCCGTCGTGGTCGGTGAAGTCGGAGGGTTCGTCGGGCCCGACGAGCAGTACCGATGCCCCTCGTTCGCTGAGATGCCGGGCAGTGGCGGTGCCGATGGGTCCTGCGCCGACGACCACGACGTCGAAGTGACTTCTCTCGTGCATGGATGCTCCTCCGCGGCCGGTCGGGTACCGGCCTTCCGTTGAAATGACTCGATCGAGATTCCGCAGGCACCGTGTGCTCTGAGAGGCTGGAGGCGGTGTCTGCGGCGATGTGATGTAGATCATCCACAGCGCCGGTCGCTAAGTCAACATCGTGTGTCGTTAATATTGTGTTTCGAGCGGGGAGAGCGGGAGTGAGCGACAAGCCTGAACGGATTCGGACCGGTGGACGGAGCGAGAAGGTCCGGATCGCGGTCGGTGAGGCATGCCTGGCGTTTCTCGCGGAGGGGCGACTCGACTTCACCACCGTCGAGGTCGCCGCCCGCGCCGGTGTCAGCCGCAAGACCATCTACCGATGGTGGCCCACACACAACGACCTGCTCGTCGAAGCGGTGTCGATGCACGTGCGACAGGTGGCTCCACCGGACACCGGCGCATGGGAATCGGACGTCCGAGCCTTCGCCGAGTCCATCGCGGAGTACGCAGCAGGCCCGGTCGAGGTCGCCTCGGCGGCACTCATGGCGAGTCATCGCTATCCCGACTTCAACCAACTCGTGCTCGAGCAGTACCGTCCCGTTCTCGAAGCGTGGCGGACGATGGCCCGCCGGGCGATCGAACGTGGAGATGCCAACTCCGACCATTCGCCGGAAGCGATGGTGAACGCGCTGGCCGCGCCGCTGTTCCTGGCGCCGATGATGTTGGGTCGCAAGGCATCGGCAGAGGAGATCGACCGGATCGTCAGGATGGTTCTTGCGGCCACCAGGCCGGACTCGTCCACCGACTCCATGCCCACGCCGCTGCCCGGTACGAGCAGCGACACCTCCGGTTGATGGTTCCTGCCCGGCGTGGGGAACGGCAGACGGCCGGTCTTTCAGGAATCGACAGGTCGCAGCAGGTCGGGATTGTTGTTGCGCGGTGAATTGACCGCCGTGCTCACCTCGTACGGTTCGAGGCGGGGTTCGGGAATCGAATTCAGGAGGGCATCGACGTCGTCGCGATCGTTCAGTTCGGGATCGAGCCACGGATCGACGAAGGTGGCGGGGAGGATCACCGGCGAACGTTCGTGGATGTGCCCGGCGGCGTCGGTCGCCGGACGGGTCAGTACGGTGCACGTCCACAACCAGCGGTCGGGATGGTCCTCGGGAAGTTCCGGGTTCGGCCACAGCTCGTAGAGCCCGGCCATGGAGATCGGTGCGTCCGCGTGCAGGAAGAACGGGATCTTCTTCCCGTCCTCGCCTGTCATCCACTCGTAGTAACCGTCGGCCGGCAGCACGCACCGCCGCCGCGCTGCGGCCGCCTTGAAGGCGGGCTTCTGCGTGATCGTCTCGGAGCGGGCGTTGATCATGCGCGACCCGATCTTCGGGTCCTTCGCCCAGAACGGCACCAACCCCCATTTGACCTGCGAGGACACCATACGCACCGGTTCGGCGTCCGGTTCCTCGCGCGGCGCTCGTTCGAGTACGACGTTCACGCGCTGGGTGGGGGCGATGTTGTACGAGGGTGGCAGTTCCTCACCCACGGTCTCGACGGCGTCGTAGGCCGCGAGCAGATCCCCGCGGGTACTGGTGCTGGCATAACGTCCACACACGATGCATCTCCCGTCGGTGACTCCGGAGCGACGAGTCGATTCTCTCGCATCGGTCGCTCCGGAGCGGGCCGCTCCGGCAGAGACAGTGCGGGTCGCTCAGACGGAGAGCTCGACCCCCAGCACCTCGAGCAGCACGCGCCGGTAGTCGGCCGCCTCGACGACGTGATCGGCCCGCGGATGCGGCAGGTCTATGTTCAGCTCGACGGCGAACGAGCCGTGATCGAGCACGAGCACACGGTCGGCGAGCGCGATCGCCTCGTCGACATCGTGGGTGACGAGCAGCACCGCGGGCCGGTGCTCGGCGCACAGCTCCTGCAACAGACCGTGCATCTTGATCTTCGTCAGTGCGTCGAGGGCGCCGAACGGCTCGTCGGCGAGCAGCAGTTCGGGGTCGCGCACCAGCGACCGCGCGAGCGACACGCGCTGTTGCTCACCGCCGGACAGTTCGGTGGGCCAGGCCTTCTCGCGTCCGGCGAGCCCGACCTCCGCCAGGGCCGTGCGGCCGCGCTCGGCGGCGTCGTCGCCGTCCAGGCCGAGGACGACGTTGTCGAGCACCCGCGCCCAGGGCAGCAGTCGCGAGTCCTGGAAGACCACCGCCCGTTTCTTCGGTACCTCGAGCGTTCCCGATCCCGGCACGCCGTGGTCGAGTTCGGCCAGGGCACGCAGCAGGGTGCTCTTGCCCGAGCCACTACGGCCGAGCAGCGCCACGAACTCGCCGGGTGCGATCTCGAGGTCGATGTTGTTCAGGACCGCCCGTCCGTCGAAGCCACGGCTCAGACCCCGGGTGCGTACGGTCAGCTGCCGATCGTCCTGCGCCATGCCAGTGCCTTCCTCTCCGCCGCACGGACCAGCAGGTCGCTGCCGAAACCGAGGATCGCGTAGACCACCAATCCGACGACGATGATCTCGGTCAGCCCGTAGTTACGGGCCTGGTACATCAGGTAGCCGATACCGCTCGAGGCGTTGACCTGCTCGACGACCACCAAGGCCAGCCAGGAGATGGTCACCGCCAGACGCAGGCCGGTGAAGAAACCGGGCAGCGCCCCCGGCAGAGCGATGCGGCGGACGAACTGGGCGCGGGACAGATCCAGTGTCTCGGCCAGTTCCACGTAGCGGGCATCGATGCCGCGCAACGCCGCGTAGGTGTTGATGTAGACCGGGACGAACACCGACAGGGTGATGAGCAGGATCTTCATCTCCTCGCCGATGCCGAACCACAGGATCGCCAGCGGCATCAACGCAAGCGTGGGGATGGAGCGTTTGATCTGCACCGGACCGTCGATCAGCGCCTCGCCGATGCGCGACAGGCCGGCGGCCAGTGCGAGCACCAGTCCGAGGGCGACGCCGATGACCCCACCGATCAGCGCGCGCTGGACGGAGGTCCACAGGTTCGACTGCAGTCGCCCGTCGCCGATCAGATCCCACGCGGTGGTGACGACCGTCCACGGCGCCGAGAGGGTCTTCGGGTCGAGTACCCCGGTGGCAGAGGTGACGATCCACACGACCAGCAGCAGCACCGGACCGATCGCCAGGCCGCACTTGATCGGCTTGCCGGGGGCGAGGTGGCTGCGGGTCGTGCGGGGCGACAGGTCGGCCGTCGCGCCGGGATCGGGCTTCCGGCCGGTGTCGGCGTCACCGGCCGGGCCACTGCCGAAACGCCGGGATTCGACGGTGGAGACGCTCATGGCTCCAGTCCTTTCGTCCGTTCGGTCAGACGCCGGCAGCCGCGAGTGCGCGTGCGTACTGGCTCTCCGGACGCGGCAGGCCGTAATGGTCGCGCAGCGTGGTGCCGGTGTACTCGGTCCGGAACAGGCCGCGCTCCTGCAGGATCGGCACCACCTGGGAGGCGAAGGCCTCGAGGCCCTGCGGGTACTGCGGCGGCATGATGTTGAAGCCGTCCGCGGCACCGTGGGTGAACCACTCCTCGATGATGTCGGCGATCTGCACCGGCGTGCCCGCGACGACGTTGTGGCCGCGTGCACCGGCGAGTTTGTGCAGCAGCTGACGCAGGGTCGGCTGCTCGCGCTCGACGATCTTCGCGAAGACAAGACGGCGACTGTTGTCGTTGTCGGTGATGTCGCCTGCGCCGGAGAACAATTCGACCGGCACCTTCTCGTCCAGCTCGAGCCGGGACACGTCGACGCGCCCCATCTTCTGGAGCTGCCCGAGTCCGTATTCGACGATGGTCAGCTCGTTGAACTCGCGATGCAGGTCCTTCGCCTCGGCCTCGGTCGCACCGATGAACGGGCTCAGGCCGGGCAGGATCTTCACGTGATCGGGGTTGCGCCCCGATGCCGCTGCGCGAGTCTTGATGTCGGTGTAGAAGGCCCGGGCGTCCTCGATGCGCTGGTGTGCGGTGAAGATCGCCTCGGCATGGGTGGATGCGAAATTGCGCCCGTCGTTGGAGGATCCGGCCTGCACGAGCACCGGACGCCCCTGCGGGGAGCGGGCCGAACCGAACGGACCGCGCACCTTGACGTAGTCACCGTCGATGTCGGTGCGGTGGATCTTGTCCGGATCGGCGTAGACGCCGGCGGCCTTGTCGACGACGAGTGCGTCGTCCTCCCACGAATCCCACAGTTTCACTGCGGCGTCGACGAATTCGCGTGCCCGGGCGTACCGCTCGTGCACGTCGGGGTGCTCCGTGAGACCGAAGTTCGCCGCCGCGGCGTCGGTCGCGGTGGTGACGATGTTCCAGCCGGCGCGGCCACCGGAGATGTGGTCGAGCGAGGAGAACAGACGCGCGAGGTTGTAGGGCTCGTAGTAGGTGGTCGATGCGGTGGCGATCAGCCCGAGGTGCGCGGTGACCGTGGCCATCGCGACCAGCGTGGTGATCGGCTCGAGACCGTAGTCGGGCCGGTACTTCACCTCGGTGCGCAGAGCCGGGCCGTCGGCGAAGAACACCGCGTCGAGCTTCGCGCCCTCCGCGAGGCGAGCGAGTTCCTGGAAGTAGGTGATGTCGTAGAGGCGCTCGGGCACGCTGCCGGGATGACGCCACGAGGCCTCGTGGTGGCCGGTGGGATAGATGAAGGCGTTGAGGTTGAGCTGGCGGTTCGTCATGTCGGATTTCCCCTCGAAAGGTCAGCTGCGGGTGTGGGAGGCGCCGGTCTCGGCGACCGCTTCGGTGACGACCTCGTCGAAACGCAGGTCGAAGGCGTCGGCGGCGTCGACGGGCTTCGGCAGTTCACCGGCGGCATCGATCACGTCGATGGTGTGCTGCTGGATCTCGATGAGCTCCTCGTCGAGATGCGGGAAGGTGGTGATCCCGGCGGTGTCGAGGATGCGCTTGCCGTCCTCGACCGTCAGACCCTGACTCTCGACGAAGTAGGCGTCGATGTACGCGTCGCGGTTGTCGTCGGCCCAGTCGATCGCCTTGATGTAGGCGGTGACGTAGGCGCGGATGGCTGCGGCCGTGGCCGGGTCGGACAGGGCCTTCCTGCTCGAGTAGAGGTACGAGATGCCTTCGCTGAGGTCCTCGATCTCGGGACGCGGCAGCGACGTCGCGCCCGGGGTCTGCATGTACCGGGAGAAGACCGGCTCGCTCATCGGAGCGGCGTCGATCTGGTTGGAGCGCAGCGCATCCGGGAAGTCCGGCAACGACATCGGGACGAGCTTCACGTCGTCGACCGACAGACCGGCCTTGTCGAGGCCGCGGAGGACGAAGGCCTGCTGCGAGGTGCCCTCGGCGTACCCGATCCGCTTGCCCTTCAGATCCGCGAGCGTCTCGATGTCCGAGGAGTTCGGGGCGATGCCCATGTTGAGGCCGTTGTTCGTCTGGATGGCCGCGACGACCTGCACGTCGTCGCCGGCGACGAGGGACTGGACGGTCATGATCTCACCGGCCCACGCGATGTCGACGGCGTCGGCGCGGAACGCCTCGAGGATCGAAGGTGCCCCTTGGAAGGTCGCGAACTCGTACTCGAACGGCACCGCCTCGAGCTGTCCTGAGGCCTCGAGGGGGATCTGCTGGCGCTCACCCTGATCGGCGATGACGAGCTTGGTGCCCGCGGGGATCTCGGTGGGCAGCGCGCTGTCGGAACCGAGGCCCTCGCCCGGGGACCCGGAGCTGCATGCCGCGACCGCGGTCAGAAGGAGCGCGATGACGGCTGTCGATCCGGCACGACGTAGACGGGGCATGGACTTCCTCACGGTTCCGACAAGGGGCAGAGGTCTTCGACGGAGTCGAGGACGTCACCGATCCTGGGCGATCCGCCGTCGGGGAACCAGGTTTTGCGTCAGCGTGAGCGAAAGGGACTCCCCGCGTATCGGGCCTGCTCGTGGGCCGGTATCGCCGATATCCGTGCTTCGCAGCGATTACCGTGCGAGGGAGAATCGGTGGCAGGGAGGGAGATGCGCATGAGCGCGGATGACCGGCGCATGTCGCAGACGGATCTGATGTCCTGGCGGATGGAGTCCGACCCCGTCCTGCGGTCCACGATCGTCGCGGTGGCGTTGCTCGACCGGTCCCCGGACCACGAGCGCTTCGTCCGGATGATGGAGCGCGGCACACGTGCGGTGCCGAGCTTCCGCCGCAAGCTCGCCGACTCCCCGTTCGGGCGGACCCCACCGCGATGGGTGGACGATCCCGATTTCGACCTGTCCTGGCACCTGCGGCGGATCGCCCTCCCGCATGCCGGGGGACTGGACGCTGTGCTTCCACTCGTGCGCGCCGCGACGATGTCGGCGTTCGACAAGGACCGTCCCCTGTGGGAGGCGACGATCGTCGACGGTCTCGACGACGGTCGTGCCGCGATCGTCCTCAAGGTGCACCATGCGCTCACCGACGGCATCGGTGGTATCCAGATCGCGAACGAGATGGTCGACTTCGAACGCGACGGCACCGATCGCGGGCCGTTGCCGGAGACTCCGCCCTCCCCGGCATCGGCATCGGACCTCGCCGACTCCGTGGGCTGGTACCTCTCGACGGCCGGGGAGGCGGTGGGCCGAGGTGCGCCGTGGCTCGTGCGCTCCGGCCTGAGGTCGCTGGCGAATCCCGTCGCGGCGCTGCGTACCGTCGTGGGCACGGCCGGGTCGACGGCCCGGTTCGTGCGGCCGGTGTTCACGACGCGTTCCCCGGTGATGATCGACCGCAGCACGGTTCGTGAGGTCGCCGCTCTCGACCTGCCCCTCGACGCACTACGGCGGGTCGCGCGGGCAGCGGATTCCTCCCTCAACGACGCCTTCCTCGCCGGAATACTGTTGGGGTTGAAGAACTATCATGCCCGTCACGGGACGCAGGCCGGCGAGCTGATGACGACACTGCCGATCAGTCTCCGGCAGGAGGGCGACGCGATCGGAGGGAACCGGATCACGCTGGCCCGGTTCGCGCTTCCCCTGGACATCGCCGAACCGGTCACGTTGATGCACCGGGTGGATCGGATCGTCCGCTCCTGGCGGGACGAACCGGCCGTACCGCTCTCGTCCGCCATCGCGGGTGCGTTGAACGTGCTCCCGGCCGGTGTTCTGGGCGGAATCCTCAAGCACATCGACTTCCTCGCGTCGAACGTTCCCGGATCGCCGGTTCCGCTCTACATGGCCGGAGCGGAGGTGCTGAGGTACTACCCCTTCGCTCCCACCCTCGGTTCGGCGGTCAACATCACGCTGATGTCGCACACGACGCACTGCTGCATCGGCATCAACGCCGACTCCGCAGCCGTCCCCGACCTGCCGGTCCTCGTCGAGTCCATGGTGGAGGGCTTCGGCGACGTGCTTGCGGTGGGTGGCGACGGCACGCGCATCGAGACCGTCCTGTCTGCCGCGACGCCCTCGCATCGTCAACCAAAGGTTGACGGGTTCCATGCGTCAACCTAGAGTTGACGCATGGAACCCATTCGGCCGTCCCACCCCATCAGACTCGACGACCTCATCGACGCCATCAAGAAGGTCCACGACGATCCCCTCGAGCAACTGTCCGACGCCGTCATCGCGGCCGATCATCTCGGCGAGGTCGCCGATCACCTGATCGGTCACTTCGTCGACCAGGCGCGCCGTTCCGGCAGGTCGTGGTCCGAGATCGGGCAGAGCATGGGGGTGTCCAAGCAGGCCGCCCAGAAGCGGTTCGTGTCGAAGAGCGACAACGACCTCGACCCCGGGCAGGGGTTCTCGCGGTTCACCCCACGCGCGCAGAACACCGTGATGGCGTCGATGAACGAAGCGCGTGCCACGGGAAGCCCCGAGATCACGCCCGTGCATCTGCTGCTCGGTCTGCTGGTCGACACCGAGTCGCTCGCAGCCCGCGCACTCGCGGCTCAGGGCGTGGACTCCGCGGCCCTGCGCGCGGCCGCCGAAGCGACGCTCCCCGAAGCGGCCGACGACATTCCCGAACTCGTTCCGTACGACGCCGGAGCCCGCAAGGCCCTCGAATTGACCTTCCGCGAAGCCCTTCGGCTCGGACACGACTACATCGGCACCGAGCACATCCTCCTTGCCTTGCTCGAACTCGAGAACGGAGACGGTGTGCTGGCCGGGGCCGGGGTGAGCAAGAGCGCCGTGGAAAAGACCATCGAGGAGGACCTCGCCGCGATCGTCGAGGCACGGAAGGCCGAGGAACGGAAGGCCGGGACCCAGGACTAGGCGACAAGCGCGGGCAGGTTCGCGGACGGCGTCCCCGGGGTACGTCGAAGTCATGAACACACGCCACGCATGTCTCGTCGCGGGCTTCTCCGTCGCCACGCTCGTGGCCGCGGGGTGTGGCAGCGACGGCTCGTCCACCGACACCGAGGCCACCGTCGAAACGCCACCCACTTCCCTCGCGACCACCACCACCGATGCCATGCCTACGCCGCTGCCCGGGATGAGCGGCGATGCCTTCGGTCTTCCGAACGAGGGGGGCGACGACGACAACGCCTTCACCTACGACGAGGCGGCCGTGCCGGCCGGCGCGACCTTCGACGTCGAATCCGAGGAGGAGAACGGCCGGACCACAGTCACGCTCAGGGTGATGGGTCTGCAACCCGATCGGGATTTCGGGGCGCACGTCCACACCCGGCCGTGCGGGCCGAACCCGTCCGATTCGGGGCCGCACTACCAGAACCGGGTCGACCCGGCGGCGAACTCCGACTCCCCGTCCACCGACCCCGCCTACGCCAATCCGCAGAACGAGATCTGGCTCGACATCACCACCGACGCGCAGGGCAACGCCGAGGCGTCCACGACCGTCGACTGGGAGTTCCGCGACGGCGAAGCCGACTCGGTGGTGCTCCACGCACAGCACACCAAGACCGCACCGGGTGAGGCCGGACAGGCCGGCGACCGGCTCGCCTGCATCGACGAGGACTTCTGACCCGACCGCCCCGCCGCCCGCGTTTGGCCGCCGTCCTTCCGGGTAGCCGTGGAAAAGACGTGTCCAGCCCCGACGACAGCCACGAATCGGAGTTCTCATATGCCCGACGACACCCCGAAGATCCCCGGCGTCCCCTCGTCCACCGTGCCGCCCGTGGAGGAACCCACGACGCCCACGATGCCGCCCGAGCCCAAGCCCGATCAGGCGGAGCCCGCGGTGCGGACGGCCACCGGCACTCCCGCGGACCTGCCGCGCGGCCGTGCCCAGCAGGGGGAGTACCTGACGACGGCTCAGGGGGCGCGGTTGACGGATACCGACCACTCGCTCAAGGCCGGTCGGCGCGGGCCGATCCTGTTGCAGGATCATCACTTCCGCGAGAAGATCACCCACTTCGACCACGAACGCATCCCGGAGCGCGTGGTGCACGCCCGCGGCGCCGGCGCCCACGGCGTCTTCCGCGCGACGGGTGCCGCAAGCTCGATCACGCGTGCCCGGTTCCTCCAGAAAGACGTGGAGACACCGGTGTTCGTACGGTTCTCGACGGTGCTCGGTTCCCGTGGCTCGGCCGACACGGTGCGCGACACTCGTGGCTTCGCGACGAAGTTCTACACCGAGGAAGGCACTTTCGACCTCGTCGGCAACAACATCCCGGTGTTCTTCATCCAGGACGCCATCAAGTTCCCGGACGTCGTCCACGCGGCCAAACCGCACCCGGATCGCGAGATCCCGCAGGCGCAGAGCGCTCACGACACTTTCTGGGATTTCGTCTCGCTCCACACCGAGGCCACGGCGCACACGATGTGGAACATGTCCGATCGCGGCATCCCGCGCTCCTACCGCATGATGGAGGGCTTCGGCGTCCACACCTTCCGTGTGGTCGACGCCGAGGGTGACACCGCGCTGGTGAAGTTCCACTGGAAGCCGCGGCTCGGCGTGCATTCGCTGGTGTGGGAGGAAGCCCAGCTCATCAACGGCTTCGATCCCGACTTCCACCGCCGCGACCTCGCCGACGCGATCGAGGCGGGTGCCTACCCCGAATGGGATCTCGGCGTACAGGTCTTCCCGGACACCCCGGAGCAGGTCTTCGAGGGCATCGACCTGCTCGATCCCACCAAGATCGTCCCCGAGGAACTCGCGCCCGTGCAGATCATCGGCACGATGGTCCTCAATGCCAACCCCACCAACTTCTTCGCCGAGACCGAGCAGGTCGCCTTCCACCCGGGCCATCTCGTCCCGGGCATCGACGTCACCGACGATCCGCTGCTGCAGGGCCGCCTGTTCTCGTACCTCGACACCCAGCTGACGCGACTCGGTGGACCGAACTTCGGGCAGATCCCGATCAACCGTCCGCACGCTCCCGTCAACGACATGTTCCGCGACGGCTTCCATCAGCACGCCGTCCACACCGGTGTCGCTCCGTACAAGCCGAACTCGCTCGACGCGGGATGCCCGTTCATGGCCGGCGTCACCGAGGGGGCCTTCGTCGACCTACCCGTGGAGGTACCGGCGGCGAAGAAGGAACGCGAGGTCTCCCGGTCGTTCGACGACCACTACACGCAGGCCCGCCAGTTCTATCTGAGCCTGTCGGACATCGAGCAGGACCACGTGGCCTACGCCTACACGTTCGAGCTGGGCAAGTGCTACGAGCAGACGATCAAGGAGCGGCAGCTGCAGGTCCTGGCGAACATCGACGCCGGGCTGTGCGAGAAGGTGGCCGCCGGTCTCGGTCTGCCGGCCCCGAAGCCGGCCGTCGAGGTCTCCGATCTGCCGCAGAGCCCCGCGCTGGCACAGGTCGGCAAGACGTGGCCCGTGCAGGGTCGGCTGATCGGCATCGTCGCCGACGACACCACCGACGTCGACCAGGTCCTTGCGGCCGTGCAGGCCGTGGATGCGGCCGACTGCGTGCCCCTCGTGATCGCTCCGCACGGCGGGATGCTCGGGGGAGTCGTGCCCATCTCGCGCACCTTCCTCACGGCCCGGTCGATCGAGTTCGACGCGGTGATCATGGCGACTACCGTGCCCGACACGAGAGTCCGGATCCTCGTCGACGAGATGTTCCGTCACCACAAGGCACTGGCCGCGTGGGGGCCGGGGCAGCGGCGCTGGACGAGCTGAAGGCACCCGGTGTCGAGATCGTGGACGGTCCCGAAACGGCCGTTGCGCAGGTGCTGGAGCTGCTGGGTACCCACCGCGTGTGGGAACGAGACATCATGTGACAGACCTCACCTGAACTTGCCTTCCTAAGTTCGGGGGTCCCAAGTTATTCTTTCGTTACCTCTGGCCGCAGCTGATTTTTATCGCTGCGGCCAGTTGTTATTTACGGGCCGTTCACCTCGAGGTCAGCTGCCCGATTCCCGAGACGATGCGCCGGATACGCGGGTCGTCGGCCAACTCGACGCGCGCGTAGCGGGCCTGCTCGTCGGCGTCCGCGGACGCGAGGTCGTGGGCGGCGGTAATGCGAGTCGCGAGCACATCCGGCGACCAGTTGTACGCCTCGGGTGGGATCTCGAGGGCGACGATGCGGCCGGTCCGGGGTGACGCTGATACGGACGCTGTGGGCCGATCCGTTGCCTACTATCCGTTCGATCGTGTTCTGCACGCGCCTGACGGTGACAGAGAGTTCTTCCGGATACGTCAACATGGTTCCTTTCTCACCAGCCCGGGTAGGCGGGGAGGGTTTCGGGTGGGGTGGGGGAGATGATGGTTTCGGAACTTCTGTAGGGCGGCAAGCTGGGTTCGATGCTGCGACCCCATGCTTCGCATCGATACATCGTTTCGCCCAAGTCGCCCCCGAAGTCGATTCTGAGTCCGGTATCGGTGAACAGATCTTCCGTAGGAGCGGACCATTGGTGCTCGGTGGTGGGGAGAGAAGTCAGGTACTGATCGCTTGGTGTCGGTGGTTCCGGGTCGTGCCTGTGGAGTTGCCCTTCGCGCCGATGTTCCTCGGTGTCACGGGTGAACTCGACAAATTCCTCCTGCCCGGAAAATTGGTTGATGCGATAGTCGCCGTCTCGGACCCTGATGCCCACCTTCGACCATTGGGTGCACACGGTTGCTTTGAACCCAGCCGCCGTATCGAGCACCTGGAGGATGTGCGCCCGAAATGTTCCGACGAGGGATGTTTCCAGCGCAGTTGGGACTTTGCGTGCGTAGGAAGGGACGAGTGCTCCGGCGAACCCGGGATAGGTGGTATCGAGTCCGCCGTAGTGGGCGATGATCATGGATTCGTACGCGGCTCGGGTGAGGATGCTGCGTTGATCCGCAAGGTCGATTCCCGGTTCTGCGGACCACACGAAGGTGGAACTTCGGACCTGTCCGGGTGGTTCGTACTCGGCGGTGATGATGGTCTGGGGCGCAACCGGTGCCGGCGCTCGATCGGGTGTGCAGCTTGCAAGTAGGGATGATCCGACAAGGAATGCTATTGCAGCGCAAATAATTCGGTTCATGTGCTCACCAGCCCGGGTAGGCGGGCAGGGTTTCGGGTGGGGTGAGGGAGACGAGAAACTCGGCCCCGTCATCGGGCACCCCCGGCTCGATGCTGCGTCCCCACTCTTCGCAACGTTTCTTGGCATCGCCGAGATCTGCGCCGAAACTGATCAACCACTCGGTGTCCGCGAAGACGTCCTCCGTCGGCGCGGACCATTGGTGAGTCGCGTCGGCGATGGGAGGAGATGGCGGGCGGGGAGTGGTGCTCGGTGGGAGGTTGGGTCGGACCCGGGCGAGGTCGCGATCCTCAGCGGTGGGGTGGTTGAACTCGACTCTCTCTTCAATGGCCGAGCCATGCACAGTGTGATACTGGCCGTCGTCTCTTCGCACTGCATAGTGTGAGGGCTGAATGCAGACGGTCGCGTTGAAACCCTTTTCTGTCTGATGCACCTGAAGAAGGTGCGCTCGGATCGTGCCCACTAGCGCGCGCGTAGCGATGGTATTTATCCTGCGCGCATACCTGGGATCGATCGCATTGCTGAATCCTGGGTAGGTTGTTTCGATACCTCCGTAGAATGCGATCATCATCGATTCGTGCGATGCCCGGATCAATTTTCCACGGTTATCCAGCAGATCAATTCCGGGCTCCGCCGACCAGACGTAGGTCGCGTTGCGAACCTGCTCCGGCGCTTGGTATTCGCTCGCGTCTACGGGAAGGGAAGGGGATTGCTGCGGTGCCGGCTCGGTTTCCGACGTGCATGCGACAAGCATGAAAACGACTAGAGTGGTAACGAGTTTCCGGTTCCCCCGCGGGCACGTTGTTGTCATGCGCCGTAGTTCCACCTTTCTCCTCCGGCCGGAACAACATCGTTTACGAGCACATCGCGAAATCCGTCGGTGCCGTCCCTCTGGTCTGCATAGACGATATTTCGGAGGTCGCCCGCTCCGTTCGAGGCAGAGCCGAGATACATGTCCTGGGACCCGTAATCGATCCCGTTTTCCGAAATGATGCTGGCAGCTTGATTCGTCAGGACGTGTTCATCGGCTTTGGTGCGTTCAGGGATAGTGTGACCCTCTGCCTGGCTGAAGGGCATGTCTGCTGGATCCACTCTTCCGGCGTCGACCAACGCATTGAGCATGTTGTATCTCCGAGTATTTTCGGCGCCCGTCTCCGTCAGATACATTTCGGAATCGAACCCCTCGACCCCCGACGGATGCCCCACGTATTGCCCTTCAGCATCGACGATTTCGGATTGCAGCAGAACCCCTGTCGAGTACACGAGCGGACCCGTGACCACGCCACCCGGCAACGCCGTCACCGCACCGGTGACGAGGGTTTGGGCCACGGCATACGCGTCTGCTCTGGACTGGTTCCGGTTGTCGATCGCAGCCTGCTCGACCAGCTTCTCGTTCTCGTAGGTGCTGCTCAACCCCACCTCGACGAGGCTTTGCAACCGGCCCGAATACGTTCCGTAACTGTACTTGTTCACACCGTCGAGTTGTTCGAGAGCGAACCGGCGGTCGAAATCGGTGGCCTGCGCGATTGCTGCACCGTTGAGAAGGGCACCTGCCGCGGGTTCGGTGTTCATGAGGGTGAATACGCGCGTCGCCGGGACCGGGCCGAGTTCGCCGAAGCCGCTGGTGGCGGTGGCGTCGTCGACGGAACCGACCATGTCGCCGACGAACGGTGACAGGGCGGTCGCAAAGGAACGGACAGCAACAGGATTGACTTCACCTATGGTCAGGTCGGTTTCCTCCCGGAAGGCACCCGGCATGTGGAGGAAACGGTTGAAGTTGTTGTCGGAGTTCCACTCCGATTCCGGCGCAGACAACACCTCGGCCAAACCGAATGCTGCCTCGCCCGCACGTTCGGCTCGGATTACTGCTGCGGGGTCACCCGGGTCGGCGGGCAACGCGTCGGCAGCGATCCACTCCGTCAGGCCGGCCAGAGTTGCTCCGTCGTCGGCCCATTCGCGGGTGAGCAGCGGAACGAGCACCTCGTCCCTACTGAAGTCCGCAGGGCTGCCGTCGACGTCGGTGCGGGTGAGCAGGTGATACGACGTGTCGGTGTTCCGGGTGGCGAGGTCGAGGAATGTGCTTGCCGTGTGGTCGTAATAGGAAGGGTCGGGGGTGGGGACGATGTGGGGATCGGCATAGGTGGGGATGCCCGCCATATATCCGGCGACCCGGCTCATCTCGATACCCATCTCGGTGCCGGGTCGATACTGCGGGTTGGCATCGCCGAGTATCGCGCCGAGTCGATCCAGCCGATCCAGTGGTTCACGGGGATGCTCGGCGTTCGGGTCGGGCTCGTAGCCGTATCGAATGGTGTCCCTGATGTCCTGCGGCACCGACTCCCACGACCCGCCGTATTCGGGATTCGACAGAATGAGCAGACCGTTACCGAGACCGTCGGCCCAGCGCGCCGCGTCGGGCTTGCCTTCGGCTTCCCATGTCTTGTACGTCTCGTACAGGTTCGCCAGTTCGTCCTCGTCGAGGCTGTTGTAGAAGGCGTCGAGGTACTCGATGCTCGCACCCGACGGTAGCGATAGGGTGCGTCCGATGCGTTCGAGATCGGTATCGCGTGCAGCCCCGGATGCTAGGAGCGCAGCGTCGGCAGCACCGTCCGGAGCATCGATGGAATGTGTGTTCTGAGAACGGAATTCCCCGCCGAACGTGGAGAGTCGGATGCCGACCTGCTCGAGTCGGGCGGCGGCGTCTCGATCCAGTTTGTAGAATGTGCGCACCGCCGATTTCAGTTGGACCTCGAAGTTCATGGCGGTGTCGTCGAGACCCGCTTGCACGACGAGGTCGGTCTGCGCGTCGCCCGTGTGGGTTCGGGGTGCCTCGACCCGCGCGTCGTCGTGGACGGTGAAGCCGGCTGCAACCGCATTGTCGACGATTCCGACGACGGTGGCGCGGGCGGGAATGAGCGTGTTCGCAGCGTCGCGGAGGACGTCGACCTGCTCGCTGACAGCGCGGCTGATGCCTTGGCCGGCCACCCGGTCACTCCACGCACGTGCCGCGGCGGCCGCCCCGCCTTCACCGTCCCATCCACCGAATGTGGCGTCCACATCCCGGTCGACGCGGTGGGTCGACTCCCGGAATGTGTTGTTTGCGGACTCAACCGCGTCGGCAGCCGTGGTGAGCGCAGCCGGATCGAGCGAGCGGATCGCGGAAGGAGACAACATCTACAGGGACTTTCCTTCGAAGTCGGATCCGACGGCCGCGAGTTGGCGGCTGAATTCCTCCTCGGCCACCTCGTAGTTCCGTGCGGCCGCTTCGGTGGCCTCGGCCATGCGTCGCAGGCAGTTGGCCATAGCGCGGTAGGCGGTGTCGAGTGGTGCTCCCGCGCGTCCGGCGACACCACCGACCGCTGAGGATGGCATCGCGCCCGCTACCGACTCGAGCGCCGCGGACGGTTCCAACGCGTAGATGGTCTCGGCCTCTCCCTCCAGGGCATAGGCCAGGCTCTTCAACGAGTCCGGGTCGACCTTCAGCGCTGACATCAGCTCACCAACTCCTGTCCGGCAGACGTTCCATCAGGGTTGGACGCAGCAGCGTGACGATCGGTTCCCTCGACCGGGTGATTTTCGGAACGTTTAGGCGATGCGGCCGAATGCTGTGATGGAGGAGTCGCGGAGAGATGTCAGCCGGGACGCGGTCGCGATCCTGGCGACTGCCCGTGACGCGGGCACGAGGAGCTGGGTGCGGCGTCGACGGGCACGGTCGTAGCGCTGCAGAGCGACCGGTACCGGATGCTCGGACAACAGCGTCGCGAGTGTCGTGGCGTCGACGATTGCTTCGCATGCGCCACGGCCGAGGTTCGGTGCCATCGCATGGGCCGCGTCGCCGATCAGTGCGGCGTTGCCGCGGACGTACGACGGGAGGCGGGGGGATTCGTACAGGTCGTGGTACATGACGTCGTCGGGGTCGAGGCGGCCGAGGATGTCGCGTACGCCGGGGTGCCAGTCGTGGAAACGGCCGTGCAGGTCGTGGAGGGTGCCGCCGGTGCCTTCGGTGGTGCGGACGGCGGCGAACCAGTTGGTGAGGTCGCCGTCGCGGTCGGTGATTCCGAAGAGCGCGCCGGGACCCCAGGTTTCTCCGTGGTTCGTGGTGGAGCCGCCGACCCAGCCGCGCCACGCTCCGTACCCGGTGTGCACGGGCCGGTAGGCCGGGCCGAACACCTCGTCGCGTACTGCACTGCCGATTCCGTCCGCGCCGATCATCACGTCGTATCCGGCGAGGGCCGTGAGCGGTGGCGCGGGGGCATCGAACTTCACGGTGTGGTCGGGGAGGCCGGACAGCAGTATGTCGAGGAGGGCGGGCCGGGACACCATGACCGGTGCCCGTCGAAGGTCCCTGACGTGGGCGAGCACCACACCGTCCCAGCGTCTGAGCGTCGCGGAGCGCTGTGTCACGCCGAGTTGTTCAACCCGTCCGCCGACACCGGCAACTTCGAGTGCGGCCAGGGCGGGAGGCCACATCCCGAGCGCGGTGCCGGTGCGCGGAGGTTCCGGAGATCGTTCGAACACATCGATGTGCCATCCGTGGCGGAGGAGGGTGTTCGCGGCGGTGAGCCCTCCGATTCCGCCGCCGAGGATCGCTGCACTGCCTGGCTTCACGGTCATGACACGACGGTACTACGTATGTAGTAGACAGTCACTACTCCTGTAGTGATCCTCGTAGAATGCCTCGCGTGACCGACAAACGCGCCACTGTCCTCGACGCCGCAATCGAACTCGTGGGCACCGAGGGACTGCGCGCCCTGACCCACCGGCGCGTGGACACCACCGCGAACGTGCCCGCCGGATCCACCTCCAACTACTTCCGCACCCGGCAGGCCCTCGTCGAAGGAGTGCTCGACCGGTTGCTCGCACGCGACCGGATCGACGCGCAGGCGTTGAGCGGAACCACCGCTCCGGCCTCGGCCCGGGGACTCGAAGATCTGATGCACGATTACGTGATGTTCGTGACCGGCCCCGACATCGTCCGGACCCGGGCGCGGTTCGCGATGTTCGTCGAAGCGATGGCAACGCCGGAACTGCGGGCCGGAGTGGATGCGCGCCGAGGGGAACTCCGGACGTGGGTCCGCGGCATGCTCGATGCCCTCGGCGCGGAGGATTCCGCCACGGGCGCGCGGCTTCTCATCGACTATCTGGACGGTGTCATCCTGCATCGCTGCACGGCCGGAGTGGACGAACCCGACCCGCGTCCCGGCATCGCTCTCGCGGTGCGTGCGGCGCTCCGAACCGCGGCGTGACAGGTACGATTCGGTCACATTACGTCGACGTTTCCGCAGATCAGGGGGCGGATAGGGAACACTGGCTTGCGTTACCCCCCGCCACCTGGCATATCGTTCGATTCGAAGACGGTGGGACCACGACGTCCCACCGGTCGCCGGGTCCACGCTCGCGCTGCCGAAAAGGCACCCGCACCGTCGCGGATGAGCGGATACTGGCGATGTCGAAGGTATCGGGCACCCGGCCGATACCCGTCTACGGCAGTAGATGGCCATCAGCGCTGCTGGTCGTCGGTGCTATCGCATCAACGAAGGCTAGGTATGACTCATCTCCCCGGGCCTCGAGGGCTCTACCACCCGGCGAACGAGCACGACTCCTGTGGCGTCGCGTTCGTCGTCGACATGCACGGTCGTCGCAGCCGCGACATCGTGGAGAAGGCGATCACCGCCCTGGTGAATCTCGAACACCGCGGTGCAGCGGGAGCGGAACAGAACACCGGCGACGGCGCCGGCATCCTGATCCAGGTCCCCGACGCCTACTTCCGTGAGGTCGTCGACTTCGATCTTCCTGCCGAAGGCGCATACGCGACCGGTATCGCGTTCCTGCCCAAGGACACGGCCAAGGCCGACGCCGCGGCCGCCGAGGTCGATCGCATCGTCGCCGAGGAGGGCCTCGAGGTCCTCGGCTGGCGCGAGGTGCCGATCGACGAGTCCGAGCTGGGTTCCATGGCCAAGGACGCCATGCCCACCTTCCGGCAGATCTTCATCGCCTCCGGCGCTCGCGCGCTCACCGGCCTCGAGCTCGAGCGCCGCGCGTACGTCGTGCGCAAGCGCACCGAGCACGAGCTCGGCCACCACGGGGCGGGCGAGGACGGTCCCGGCAGCGAGACCGTCTACTTCCCGAGTCTGTCGGCGTCGACCTTCGTCTACAAGGGCATGCTCACCACGCCCCAGATGAAGGGCTTCTACCGCGACCTGCAGGACGAGCGCGTCGTCTCGGCCCTCGGCCTCGTGCACTCGCGCTTCTCCACGAACACCTTCCCCTCGTGGCCGCTCGCCCACCCCTTCCGGCGTGTGGCGCACAACGGTGAGATCAACACCGTCACCGGCAACGCGAACTGGATGCGCGCCCGCGAGGCACTCATCGACACCGAGGTCTTCGGCGGCCGCGACAAGCTCGAGAAGATCTTCCCCGTCTGCACGCCGGGGGCGTCCGACACCGCGCGTTTCGACGAGGTGCTCGAACTGCTGCACCTCGGTGGTCGCAGCCTGCCTCACGCCGTTCTCATGATGATCCCCGAGGCGTGGGAGCGGAACGAGTCGATGGACCCGGCCCGCCGCGCTTTCTACGAGTACCACGCGGCCCTGATGGAGCCCTGGGACGGACCGGCCTCGGTGTGCTTCACCGACGGCACCGTCATCGGCGCGGTGCTCGACCGCAACGGCCTGCGCCCCTCGCGTGCCTGGGTGACCGACGACGGCCTCGTCGTCATGGCCTCCGAGGTGGGCGTGCTCGACATCCCCACCGAGAAGATCGTCAGCAAGCGCCGCCTGCAGCCGGGCCGCATGTTCCTCGTCGACACCGCGAAGGGACGGATCGTCGAGGACGAGGAGATCAAGCGCGAACTCGCCGCCGAGCATCCCTACGAGGAGTGGGTCGCCGACGGCGTCACCCGCCTCGAGGACCTGCCCGAGAGCAAGTACACCTACATGTCGCACGAGCGCGTCGTGCTGCGTCAGCAGGTCTTCGGCTACACCCGCGAAGAGGTCGACCTGCTCGTCAAGCCCATGGCGGCCTCCGGGGCGGAAGCGCTCGGCTCGATGGGCACCGACACGCCCATCGCCGTGCTGTCGTCGCGTCCGCGTCAGCTGTTCGACTTCTTCTCGCAGCTGTTCGCCCAGGTCACCAACCCGCCGCTCGACGCGATCCGCGAGGAGATCGTCACCAGCATGGGCGGCATGCTCGGCCCCGAGGGCGACCTGCTGAACCCGACCGAGGCGTCGTGCCGGCAGATCCTCATCGGTGCGCCGGTCATCGACAACGACGATCTGCAGAAGCTCATCCACGTCAACGACGAGAAGCAGTTCCCCGGCTTCAACAGCGTCATCATCCGTGGCCTCTACCCGGTCGCGGAGGGCGGTGAGGGTCTGCGTCGCGCGCTCGCCTCGATCCGCGAGCAGGTCTCGCAGGCCATCGAGAAGG